>NZ_JBHHMI010000040.1:0-32924 GCF_042136365.1 Paenibacillus enshidis
TTTTCTGTGTGTGTATCCGACAATACTTCTATTCGGTTTACAGTTTTATATAACATTCGTCAAAAACTTACACGACAAGTTTTTTGCAACAGTCAAGTACTTAAGAGTATTGATGACGAACATGCTGGAGCTTACCGGAATGAAAATGTTATTATTAGCGGAGCCACACATATCCCGTCTGATTTTGTTCAAGTAAAGGCTCTTACGGAAGAGCTCATACAACATTATGACCTTCATTGGCAAACGAATGTACATGCTGTGGAGAGGGGCTCTTTACTTCACATTGAGTTTGTGAAAATTCACCCATTTATCGATGGTAACGGTAGAACAGCTCGTTTACTATTGAACTTCGAGTTGATGAAGAACGGCTACCCTCCAATCGTTATTGAAAAGGAAGATCGAGCTGAATATTACAGAGCACTTGATTTGGCTCATACTACAGGTGATCATAGCCAATTTATAGGTTTGGTTACTAGGACTCTAAACAGAACTTTTGATCTTTACCTGCGACTTATTTAAATGGGGCGTCAGCCTACGTGACATCACAACCGTGACTACACCCGTAGAAGCTTATGTGGCGTTATCTTCGGACAGGGATTCGACTCCCCTCGCCTCCATTTAAGTACATAAAAGCCACCAACCAGTGCTTTGGTTGGTGGCTTTCAAATTTGTTTTATAGTGACCATAACCATAAGACTGGAGGAAGCCATGATGGCTATAAATCGATAACAAATCAGCTAGAGAGTTATAATGCTACATAGAATCTAGACAGTAAAAACAACTACAGTATGATTACTGGACAGTGAAAAGTTCTCGTCGAATGATATAAATTAAAAGATCCATGGATTGGTTGGTGTGAACGTATATGGCGAAAATTTTCCAGATAACTTTGACGGATTGGAATGGGTCAGTGCGTGGGAAACCTTACCGTAAAATTGCCGTACAGGAGAGTGCCAGCTTGTACGATCTTGCGGCGGTTGCGCTGTCTGAGTTTGATTTTGATATGGATCATTCGTTCGGATTCTATGACCACTTGAAAAACTGGGCCCGGTCTGAGGAAGGATACGAGTTGTTTGCCGATGTCGGCGAAAGGATGAATTTCCCGGGTGTGAAGAACGCTAAAGTCAGCAAGGTGTTCCATAATCCCAAACAAAAGATGCTGCTGTTATTCGACTATGGTGATGAGTGGAGGTTCATTGTTCAATATTTGGAAGACGGGGACCTGAGAGGCACGAAGCTGCCTGCTCTCCTGGAAGCGAAAGGAGAGGCGCCCGATCAGTAAGTTCGTACTTGAATATGGAAGCCCCCACGTATCCCCAACAATCGTTACTCTCCTCATCTTGTCATCTCTAATTAAAGATATAAAATATTTCATTCATTACTGCTATTATCGCTTCGGTTGAAGCGGATAGCTCACGGTTGTTGGCACCTTGATGAGGATCAACCGCAGCATGCCTTCGTTCGGGTTCGTAATTTCCACCGTTGTATCTGAATCCGCATAACCTACAATGAAATCTTTATGATGAAATGGAATGGGCTGCTTCGCTGCGCCAGCTTCTCCCCAGGCTCCGTCCCCGCGAATAGCGAGAGCCGTTAAAGTGTAGCCGGCAGGTACTGTATGCTCATACCCGGCGCCGCCGCTGACTTCAACGTCCCACATTTCTGCATCGGCTACAAGCTCGATAGGGGCGCCGCTGCCGATCACCGTTTTCACTTTATAATCTGTTGTATGGCTTTCCTGAGGGAAATCTTTATGCTCATACTGGCGATAGGTTGGCTTTCTCAGCATGGCTTCTGCCAAATAAGGCTCAAACCAGATTTGAAAAAACTCTGTATCCGGACTGAGCTTTTCCTGATGGCTGACTCCCGAGCCAGTCTGCATGATCTGTACCCCGCCTGCGCCCACTGCGCTGTCCGTTCCCATGGTATCCTTGTGAGAGGACTGGCCTTCCACTACATAGGTCAGAATCTCAAAGCCTTCATGTGGGTGCAGACCGATGACGGCGTCCATGCTTGAGGTTCCCCATGCCCAATAGAACAGGGGCCCCACACGTTTGATGACCGATCCTTCGCCCGAGAAACCGATCGGCTTTTGTTCATGGATTTTCCCGCCATCAAATTCGCCCTTTCCCTGCATAGCAGGGGTATATACTCTTGGTTGCATCAATAATCAGCCTCCTTTGTAAAATTGTGACGCTTATATATGAGCCGAACTGAACTGAACCGAGTCTAGTCCAGATCCTGAGTCTAACCCCACTCCTACTCTTAATCCTTCTCTGGCTGCACGCTTTTTCCCAACTTTTTGAGCAGTGTAATCGCCGCCTCCTGCTCATCATAGGGTACGCCACTCATTAAATGGTACACAATCTCCGCATGCTCCGGAAAGATCCGGTTGAACAACTCGTCCCCGGCGTCGGTAATTTCGGCATAAATCACTCTGCGGTCTTCCCGGCAGGGAACGCGTCTTAACAGCAGCTTCTTCTCCAGCTTGTCGATATTATAGGTGATGCTGCCGCTTGTTACTAATATTTTTTCCCCAATTTGCTGCAGGGGGATACGCCGCTTTGTATACAGCACCTCCAGAGTCATGAATTCGGAAGAGGATAGACCGTATTGTTTTATATCCTTTATGATCTGTTCTGAAATAGCTTTGTAGGCTTTGGAGAGAACAACGAATAGCTTGAGTGAAGTTGCCTGAGCGTCATCCAGTTGAATAGGCACTGCAATCACCAGCCTTAATGAAATCTCTTTATTGATAATCTTTAATTAGAGATAAATATAATGCAGGAATGAAGTGCTGTCAACACCCTTAAGCGAAAAATGCTTTAAGTGGCTTTTCATAGAAATGAATAAAGGCCGTATTGCAACTTATAGAGATTCTGTGGAGTTTTTGTAGAGATTAGATTGTTAAAATGTGAAATAAAGAAAATGTAGAAAATTGGCGAAAGTGTTGTTGTACCTTGCGGTGATTTTGCGCTGATTCATTTGTTACGGTTAGTCACGCCCGCGAGGAATAGAAATCAGCACTTTTACATCGCTCTTGCCATATTCGGTAACAGAGTGATATGGACAGGCTGTTCGCAGCAGGTCCGAGTGAATTGTTGGAAAGGAGCAGAGACTGTGGTTGTGAAATTGAGAGATCATAAGAAGAAATTATCTTTGCCGCTGTCAATCTTGATTGCCGCGCAGACCTTTGGCTTTGCGCCCGCATCTTACGCTGCGACTTCGGAGGTTAATCTGCTTGCAAATGGCAGTTTTGAAGCCCCGGTTTTCGCCAGGGTCGGATGGAATATAGTTAACGAGTCTGATACATCCGTAGCATGGAAAACATCTGCAACAGACAACCAAATGGAAATATGGTCACGTTCAAACGAGGGAGTATCTGCATATAGTGGGGATCAGCATGCAGAGTTGAACGCCTATCAAGAGTCAACCTTGTATCAGGATGTCGAGACAACACCTGGTCAAGTGCTGGTCTGGCATCTGGCCCACAGAGGGAATAGAGGAACAGATGTGATGAAGCTGCAGGTGGGGGCTCCTGGTGATTTCACACAGCCGTCGGGGGAAACGACTTTATCTGCACCAGAAATCAGCGGCGCTAATATTACCTATACGAAAACAAATAGCTCAGGAACCTCGACACTGACCAGCCCGTATTCGAACTCGTTTACGATGACGGACGGAAACACGGAGTGGGGTTACTATACAGGTTACTATGTTGTGCCCGAAGGTCAAACAACGACCCGCTTCGCTTTCACGGCCGTATCTTCTGCTGGAGGCGGTGCCAACGTTGGTAACTTCCTGGATGATGTTTTCTTTGGTACAGCCGGAGCTCCGCCTGTTGCAACGGATGTAAGCATCACCGGTACTACAGAGGCAGGACAAACATTAACGGGAAGTTATACCTACTCGGATGAAGATGGCGATGTAGAAAGCGTAACCGGATCGGTATACCAATGGTATAGCGGCAGCAAAAGCGACGGCAGCGATAAGACGCCGATTGACGGAGCAACAGACTTGACCTATGCGATTACTGATGCGGAAATCGGCAAGTATCTGTTCTTTGAAGTAACGCCAAAAGCGCAGACAGGTATGCCGTCAGGCGTTTCGGTTGTAAGCCCTGGGTTGGCCATTGTAGACAAACGGGCGCTCAAGGAAGAGATAGATCTGTTCGATAGCTTGACAGAGACAAACTATACTCCGGAAAGCTGGACAGAATACAAGGAAAAGCTGGATGCTGCAAAAGCAGTATTTGAGAATCCTGATGCCCTCCAGGCGGAAGTAGATCGTGTGCTTGAAGCATTGAAAGCAGCGAAAGAGCAACTGAAGCCCCGGGTTGAAATTGCAGGGCCAAGTGATGAGCTGGTATCCGTAGCTAACCCGGAATTCAAAGGCGTGGCCGATCCCGAGGCAAAAGTCACCGTAGAACTGAAGGATGAAAACGGCAATGTGATTGAGACGAGAGAAGTGGAAGTAGATAGCAACGGAAACTGGAACTTCCTCCCGTCGGCGGAATTGCCGGATGGAAAATATACGGTCGAAGTAACGGCGGTGAAGGATGGAAAAACGACTACAGCTTCCAAAACGATTGTTGTGGACACTTCCAAAACTTCACATCTCGTAGGTTTGGAGCTGACTGGCGCCGATGGTAATCCGGTCGGGCTTTCTCCGGCGTTTACTGAGAACACGCTGAATTACACTGCAACAACTGCAACGTACAGCGTATATCTCACACCGACACTGGATTCCATCGCAGGTCTTGATCCGAATGCCAAGATTGAGATTTCCTTTAATAATGGCGAATGGTTTGATGCGGCCAGCGGTGCAGCAACCGATGACTTGCCATTAAATGAAGGCAAAAACACGATTCAAGTTAAGGTGACTGTGAACGGTAGAGAAACCTTGTATACTCTTACCATTTTCAGAGGCACCACTGTGGTAGATGACAATGACGATGATGATGATGACGACAATAACAGCAATAGCGGAGGTGGCGGTGGCACGACTTCACCGACAACTCCAGCTACACCGGAGGCCCCAAAAGCTGATTTGGACGTTACCCTGAATGGCAACGAAAATCCATTCGCAACCGGCACAACTTCGACTTCAAATGGCCGTACCATAACGTCGGCTAAAGTGGACCAAGACAAGCTGATCGGTGCTGTATCCCAAGGTACAGGTCAGGACTTGGTAATTCACTCGCCGAATGAAGGCGATATGACTGTAGAAGGCTTGAGTGCCGATACACTTAAAAAGTTGTCCGATAAGGGAGCAAGTCTGGAAATCAGCAACCTTCTGGCGATTTATCCGATTCCAGTCGGTAAAATGAACTTGTCTGCGGTTGCTGATCAATTGGGCAATGCCGATCTGAGCGACATTGCAGTCCGCATCGACATTAAACGTGCTTCGGAAGATGTAATCGCATCTGCGAAGAGCAAAGCAGCAGCGGAAGGTTATGAACTGTTGGTTGACCCGGTCGATCTGGATCTGACCTTTAGCAATGGCGGACAAACGGTAAGAGCCGGTCAACTGAACGGCTATGCAGTGAAGTATATCGCTCTGCCGGAAGGTGTTGATCCGAACCGGATTACGACAGGTGTTGTGGTGAATCCAGACGGTAGCGTATATCACCTGCCAACCGTTATAACGAAGATCAATGATCGTTATTTTGCACAAATCAACGATCTGCGCAGCAGTGGCATCTATTCTGTCATCTGGAATCCGCAGGATTTCGCTGATGTGAGAACCCACTGGGGCAAAGAGGATGTCAATAACATTTCGGCAAGACTGGATCTGAAGGGCAACGGGAACAACACGTTCGCGCCGAACCGCAGTGTAACCCGTTCCGAGTTTTCGGAAATCGCGGTTCTGGGCCTCGGCCTGATGCGCCAGGAATCCCCGCAGATGAACTTCCCGGATGTTCCGGTATCGGCGTGGTATAGAAATGCAGTCGCAATTGCAGATGAATTTGATATCGTGCGCGGTTATAATGATGGCAACTTCTACGGTGACAAGCAGATTACGAGAGAAGAAAGCTTCGCTATCATTGCCCGTGCGTATCGCTTGATCCAATCCGGGAATGCGGCTGGTCAGGATACTTCCGTACTGTCGTATTACAAAGATGGGGCGAAGGTATCAAACTGGGCGAAAGCGGATGTGGCGCAATTGATCCAAGCGGGTATCATCAAGGGCAATGGTGTTGTGCTCAACCCGCAAGGCACGGTAACACGTGCAGAAGTAACGGCACTGATCGCAAGATTGCTCAAAACTACTAATTTAATCGATAAATAAGCAAGTTATTCCAAAACCCATTGACGGCCTCAAGCCATTAATGGGTTTTTTGTTGAAAGAGGATTTGTGAAAGTGGATTTGCCTAGGGGTGTCTTTTCGATATGTTGAGATTTTGTAGAGGTTTGGTCATTATAATTGTGAAAGTGTCAGCTTTTGTCGAGTGTTTAATTATTGTGCGAGAGCTGAGGCGCTTGAGTTGAAAGTAGTCGACCAATCATTCTATAAAAAGGGGGGAATCTGCTAACCGAAGGGAATTTGCAATAGGGCATTCCTGCATGCTTTCGTTAGCGGGAAAAAAGGTGAAACTAAAAAATCGAAGAATATTGTCGGTGCTAATGGCAATCGTTATGGTATTGACGATGATGCCATTTCATCCGTCTCAAGTAAGAGCAGCGGCTACACCAGCACTTGATCCTGGTGTCCCCGTTCGATTATCCGAATTGACCTATCAGCTTTCAAATGCAAAATTTGAAAGAACAGGTGCGGTTCATGCAACGGGTGGATACTTCACCGTGGCTGTAAATAACGGTTCGGTTGATGCCGGAACGCTTGCCAGCGGTATTACCGAGTTAACGAACGGCATCAAAATCAGCGGTATTACCACTGACAAATCTACAGCTACCAATCGTATATTCAATTTTACAAGCTCTAATACCTATGAAGACATCCAGGCAGCAATTCAAGGTATGACATTTAAGCAAGTTTCAGGGCAAACCCAAAAGGTCACAGTAAACGTAGTGCCAGGGGCACCGTTGAGTGATGGGAAAACATCTGCGCGTGCTTACGATGGGCGTTATTTTGTATACGTGGCAAGACAGAATAGCATGACGTTTAACGATGCTGTGACTACTGCAACGAACAATAAGGGACATCTTGTGGAGCCAGCAGCAAATAATCCTGCGGAAATGTTGGCCATTGCCAGCATGTTTAAAGAATTTAAGACTCTCTATTCGGGTGACTGGAACTTTATTAGCTATATAGGTGCCACTAAAACTACAGGACCAGCTTGGAGCACTTCTAGTGATAGCCTGACACATTATGTATCTAATGCTAGCCAGCATACAGGTCTTGAAGCTACAAGTAATTTTGTAGCAAATGGAGCCTACGACCATCTTACACTTCTGCTGGACACCAATAATAATAAAATAGGTTACTTGGCCGTAAATAATACACATGGCGGCACTAGCGCCTACAAAGATCCGGGAGTTATCGTTGAGTATAATCCCGATTTCACAAGTGATTTCATCACAGCAACAACTGAAGTGGACGTACTGGAAGGGTCCCTCTTAAAGGAATTGCAATTAAAGAGCGAGGACGGTTCCGGGGTCGACTTGGCTCCCGCGTTTGATCCAAGCCAAACTCATTACACAGCTAATGTACCGAACGATGTGTACAGCATCAGCATTAATCCGGCTGCACAGTATCCGGAAGATACAGAGGTGCGTGTCAACCTGAATGGTGTGGAAGTTTCCGCAGGCGACTGGGACAAGCTCCCGCTTGAGGAAGGCAAGAATACCGTGACGGTTGGTGTCTATGACAAGAACGGCAACCTTTTGAACGAATACACGATTGAAATCGTTCGAGAAAAAGCGAGCACTGGCGGCAAGCTGACTTCGCTTGTTCCATCCGTGGGAAGCTTGGAACCGGCATTTAATCCGGACCGGACAACCTATACGATGAGTGTAGGGAAAAGCGTGTATGAGATGCAGTTCACCCCAACGTCGCTTGATCCAAACGCCAAGATTGCAATTCGTGTAGTTGACGACGTATACGGAGACGACGACTGGCAAGAAGTGGCCAGCGGCAGCCTCAGCGATCCTCTTGCACTGAATCGTGGTTCAAATACCATTGTTGTCCGGGTGACGGATGAAGACGGTCAGTATAGTGAGTATACGGTGACGGTCTATAGAAGCTCCGGAAGCAGCAGCGATGACGACGATGATGACGACAAAGGCAGCAACGGAGGCGGCGGTGGTGGCGGAAGCACAACTACGCCAACAACTCCAGAAGCTCCAAAAGGGAATCTTGGTGTTACCTTGAACGGCAATGACAATCCGTTTGCAACCGGAACGGTATCGACTTCCAATGGTCGTACTGTAACGTCGGTTAAAGTGGATCAAGGCAAGCTGAATGATGCTATCTCCCAAGGTACAGGCCAGAAGCTGGCGATTCACTCGCCAAATGAAGGCGACATGACGGTAGATGGATTGACAGCAGACACCCTTAAGCAACTGGCCGATAAAGGAGCAAGCCTGGAAATCAGCAACCTGCTGGCCATCTATCCGGTTCCAGTCGGTAAAATCAACCTGTCCTCTGTGGCCAGTCAATTGGACAATGCAGCACTGAGCGACATTGGTGTCCGCATCGACATTAAACGCGCTTCGGAAGACGTGATTGCGTCTGCGAAGAGCAAGGCAGCAGCGGCAGGCTATGAGTTGCTGGTTGATCCAGTCGATCTGGATCTAACGTTTACTCATGATGGACAAACGGTAAGAAGCGGACAACTGAACGAATACGCTGTGAAGTATATCGCTCTGCCGGCAGGCGTTGATCCAAACCGGATTACGACAGGTGTTGTGGTGAACCCGGACGGCAGCGTATATCATCTGCCAACTGTTGTGACCAAGATCGGCGACCGTTATTTTGCACAAATCAACGATCTGCGCAGCAGTGGAACTTATTCTGTCATCTGGAATCCGCAGGATTTCGATGATGTAAGAAGCCATTGGGGTAAAGAGGATGTTAATAACATCGCGGCAAGGCTGGATCTGAAGGGGAACGGAAATAATACGTTCGCTCCGAACCGGAGTGTAACACGCTCCGAGTTCGCGGAGATCACGGTTCTCGGCCTGGGACTGATGCGTCAGGAAGCATCTCAGGTGAGCTTCCCGGATGTTTCGTCATCCGCGTGGTATAAAAATGCTGTCTCGATTGCAGATGAGTATGACATCGTTCGCGGTTATAAAGATGGCAACTTCTACGGTGACAAGCAAATTACGAGAGAGCAAGCTTTCGCAATAATCGCCCGTGCGTACCGCTTGATCCAATCCGAGGATGCGTCCGGTGAAGATACTTCCGTCCTGGCACAATATGCAGATGGGGCGAAGGTATCGAACTGGGCAAAAGCGGATGTAGCGCAACTGATCCAGGCAGGTATTATCCAGGGCAACGGTGCTAAGCTCAGTCCGCAAGCGACAATGACGCGTGCGGAAGTAACGGCGCTGATCGCGAGAATGCTGAAGACTGCGAACTTAATTGATCAGTAAAAGCAAGTTCATTCTTTTATTCCAACAACCATTGACAGCTTACGGGCCGTCAGTGGTTGGTTTTTTTGTTTCCATTTAAATAGATATGGAATGTTCCTATATTATGTGCTTCAATAGGAAATAGGGCCTAAAAGAAACACTACCGCAGAAATTTGACAGAGGTGACTGAATGTACAAGAGACCCTCAGGATATGTTCTTATCCTGCTATCGGTATTTCTTATTGGCGGCAGCATTGTCGTATTTATGCATTGGAAGGAAAACATGCGGAAATCCCAGACACCCTCCACGGAACAATTTATCGAGCAGTACATGACCAATGCTAACGGAACTTTGGCAAGCTATCTTAAGGCAGGAACTTCTACGGTACCGGAGATCGTTGCGGGCAGAGAGGCGCTCTCGGAATCGGTGGGGCTATGGATGCAGTATGCTTTGCTGAAGCAGGACAAGTCCCTGTTTGATTCCGGTTATGAGCTGTTAAAGAGCAAATTTATCAAGCCTGAGGGTTATATTGCCTGGAAGCTGGAAGAAGACGGGCAGTCCAATGTGAGCACCAATGCGCTTGGCGATGATTTTCGGATTATCGATGTCTTGTGGAAAGCTGCAGACCAATGGGATGAGGAGAGCTACAGTGTAACGGCGGATGAACTGTCACGAACGCTCGTTTCATCGGTCATGAAGGATGGTATGTTTGTTGATTTCCGTGATTTTGCAAATGACCATGCGGCAGGTACACTAAGCCTTGCTTACGTGGACATGTCCGCGCTATCGAATATGACCCGCAGCGGGGTTCTCGAGCAGTCTGTTTACGAACGTCATAAGCGGTTGCTGACGGATATGCCGGATGATGGTGTCTTTTACCCGAAAATGTATGATATCGATAAGAAGACCTACATTTATGACGATTCAGTCAACCTGATCGATCAGCTGCTCGTCGCTTTGAACTGCGCGCAAATCGGCCGTTCATCCGACCAGTTGCTCACGTTCCTGAAAACCGAATTCGGGCAAAAGCATCAAATCCCGGGACGCTACAATAGAGACACAAGGCTGCCTGATGCGCCCTATGAATCTCCTGCCGTCTATGGCCTGTCTGTTCTGCTGGCGTTGAAATCAGGCGATACGGAATTTGCCCGTCAGTTATACGACCGCATGCTGCAGTTTCGCGGGCAGGACCCGGCCTATCCTGGAGGGTATGTGTTTGACAAGGATACCCATTTGTTTGACAATCTGCTTCCCCTGATTGCAGAGGAAACCATGAATTAAAATCCAGAATGTGCAGGTGACATGATGACAACGGAAAGAATGACACAACTCGGCAGAAGAATACCTCTCAAAGGCGTGGTATGGGGATACATATTGTTGATTGCAATTGCTCTGCTGCAGGAGCAGTTTGTCTTTTTGGATATCTACTTAACCCAGTCCTATACGATACAGGATTTGCTTTTTAATGCAGCGGTGCTTGTAGCTCTGGTTGCCGGCTTGCTGCTGCCGGTCGGGGTGTCGGTCGTCGGGATATTTGTATTTCTCGTATGCTACCTTGTATGGCTCGCCACCTTTGCTCCGCCAGAGGTATTGGCCATTTCCTCGTTTCTGCTGATTCCGGCCAATGTGCTGGCAGCCACACTGATTAAAACGTATTTGATCCGGAGCAGCCGCTTCCTGGAGCGCATGGACGACATGGAGCGGAAAAACCCGCAAGTTGATCCGCATACGGCGCTGGGCAACAAAGATGCGTTTGCTGACGCGATCGTCAAGCAGTCCAATCTGGCCCGCAGACATCCGAGCAGGTACGGCTTTTGCGTGGCCATGTTTAAAATTGAATTTTTGCCGCTTGTGCAGGAGTCTCTTGGTTCACAAGGGTATGCGGCATTTCTGCTGAACTTGTCCGACACGATTCAGAAGCAGCTCCGCTATGAGGATTACAAGTTCTTCATTGACAACGGCCGTTTCGTCATTATTTGTCCGATGACCCCTGCGGAATTTTTGGAATCCCTGACGGATCGCATTAAAAAGGCGATGATGGACGTTCCTTTTACGGACCTGAAAGGCAGACCGCTCAAGCTGGTGATTCGTTCGGGCGCTCTCGTATTTCATCCCGATCAATTTAGCAAATATGAGAATACCGATGGCGTGGTCGCGGCTTTGGAAAGAAATACGGAGACAGATCTTATTGGAGAGTATATTTAAGGGGAAGAGGTTTGACAGATGAGTAGCTACTTGGATTGGTTCATCCCTTTATGTATTATTATCAGTGTTTTTTTTACGGTTACCATTATTATTCTGACGGCAGCCACACTGGTCTTTCGGGCACAAGTGAATCGCAAATATGATCGGGGGAGACCAAGTGACTGATTTTATACTTCTTGTAACCATCATAAGCATTTGGGTAGCTGTGTCGGAAGCTATAGTCATTATGGCCGGGGCCATCCGGTTTATGAACAGGCAAAACCGGACGAATTTCGTGATCCCGGAAAATATGGACGATTTTCCTACCGTTACGGTGTTCGTACCGGCCCATAATGAGGAAATGGTCGTGGCCATCACAGCAGAACATATCCTTAGGCTGAACTATCCCGAGGATAAAGTGCAGATTATCGTGATCGCGGATAACTGTTCTGACCAGACGGCGGAGAAGCTGAGGGATTTGAAAAACAGATCCAGCTACAAGCACCGCGACTTTATGATTATGGAGCGGACAGGTACGGGCGGCAAATCCGGGGCATTGAATGATGCGCTCAAGCTGGCCAAGGGGGAATGGATCTGCGTGTACGATGCCGACGCGGCGCCGGAGCGCAACGCCCTGCTGTTTCTGGTACAGAAAGCAATGGAGGAGCCTGAATTATATGGAGCGGTGTTCGGCCGCAACAAGGCCCGCAACCGGGGGCAGAACTTTCTGTCCAAAGCCATTAATCAGGAGCTTGTGACCGTGCAGCGGGTGCATCATACCGGACTGTGGGAGCTGTTCAAGATCGGCACGATTCCGGGCACAAATTTTATCGTGAAGGCAGACCTGATGCGCGACATCGGCGGCTGGGACGAGGAGGCCATTACGGAGGATACGGCGGTATCCTTTGAAATTATGAAAAAGGGCCAGCTCATTGCGCTTGCCCCGCAAGCCGAGGCGTATCAGCAGGAGCCTGAGAAGCTGAGCGTTTATACGAAGCAGCGCGGGCGGTGGTCCAAGGGGAATTTTCATGTAATCATGAATAACTTCCATCATTTGTTTGACAGGACAAGCTGGCGTATTAAGCTTCATATCCTGTATTATGCCGCCAGTTACTTCTGGTTCATGCTGGCGATTGTGATCTCGGACATCATTTTCGTAATCAATGTCATCTATCAGATTATTCACTTGTTCTTCCCGCATATCAGCAGTCCGCTTCAATTTACAAGCGATGTCTATATCTATTTGGTTGTGGCTTGGGCCTTGATGTATTTTATCTACGTATTGCAGATCAATCTGGCGCTAGCGTCGGATATCGGACAGAGCACCACGGAGAATTTCGTGATCTCATGTCTCTCTTATTTCACGTATGCTCAGCTGTTCCTGATCATCTCGGTGAAGGCCTTCGGGTCCATTATCGTAGATAAAGTAGCGGGACGGCAAAGCAACAAATGGTATAAAACGCAGCGGTTCGGTTGAGGCTGCCCCGATATTTCGACACCATTTTACAATAGACGGCACAGATTTTACTTTTCTAAAACATAGCTCTAACAGCGGCTTGATAAAGTGTATTCATTCGAGCCGATTGGGAGGGCTACTTTTTTATATGAAATCAGGATTATGGGTTAAAAAAATGATGGCTGGCGTTCTGGCCGGCAGTATGCTTGCAGCGGGAATCGCGGTTCCGACAGGTTATGCTGCTTCCGGGACGGAGAATCAGGCGCCAGGCGGCGGCAGATGGATGGCGGGGGAATATCATACTCACACCTACCAGTCCGATGACGCTCAGACGTCTCTGGAAGGTGTGCTGGATCATGCCTTCGAGGCGAACAACCTGGATTGGCTGGGTGTCTCCGACCATTTGCGCATGGAAGGCCGGGATGACACCGGGGCCGCCTTGTCCGGTGGGTCTATTCCATTGTCGAAGGGCATTGAGCTGTATCAACTGCCCAAGATCGAGCAGCTTCAGGCAGCAGGCAAATACGCGGGTAAAGTCATCTTTACCGGCTTCGAGTGGGACATGCCAACTTACGACCATGTGGGCGTCGGCATTCTGCCGGATGATTTAAAGGCGGCAAACATCGCTGAAGCGATTAGCCATTTCGAGTACCTGTTTACGAATCGGAGCGAGAGCTTCTATGACCCGCAGGACGTGAGCAGATGGAACGCGAAAGACAGCAGGGCGTACAGCACCAAGGCAGATGCCCGCAAGGCCGTTCAATGGCTCAAGGATAACTATCCGGAGAGCTATATGATCATTAACCACCCTTCCAGAAAAAGGGGTAGCTCCGCAGAATTTAAAATCGAGGATATTCGTGATTTTAATAATATCGCACCGGACGTTGCTTTTGGCTTCGAGGGTATGCTGGGTAATCAGATGGCACCGGATCGCGGCGAGGTGGCCCAGGCATACGGCGGGACTGATATTATGGTTGCGCAGCTTGGCGGAGTGTGGGATGCGCTTCTGGGGGAAGGACGCAGATTCTGGAACTTTGCCAACTCGGACTTTCATTTCAACATTGACAGCACCCGCAAGTATTCCAGCGGATACATGCCGGGGGATTATTCGAGAAACTACACCTGGGTGGACGGGTCCGATATGCACGCTGTCGTGGATGGTATGCGTTCGGGCAAATCCTTCTCCGTGTTTGGTGACTTGATTAACGCGCTCGACTTCCGTATTTCCGGTGCGGGTGAACAGGCAGAAATGGGCGGGGACCTGAAGGTAACGCAAGGGGATGATATGGAGCTGACGATTCGCTTCAAGAGTCCTGAGCGCAACAATAACGGCGATCCTGTTGCAGTAGATCATGTCGACCTGATTGCGGGTGACGTCACTGGATTGGCTGCATCTGGCACTGCCGAATATACGAAAAGCACCAATGATTCTACGAGAGTGCTGAAACGTTTTACGAGCGACGAATGGACGACAGATGAGGACGGCTACAACGTCATTACCTATAAGCTTGGAGCAGCGGAGAAAAATCAGTATTTCCGTCTGCGTGGCACCAATCTGGGTGTGGATGTGCCGGGTGAAACGACCAATGGCGAGCCGCTGATCGATGTGAAAAATACAACGGTGGACAACGAGACCCGTTTTACGGAAATTAACAAACGCAACTATTCGGATCTCTGGTTCTACTCCAATCCGATCTTTGTGGATGTAGCGCCTTACAGCGACGAGCAGGCAGTAGAAGATACAGCAGCGCAGTTAAGCCTTGGCGATACGAGCGGCATTGTCGATGATCTGAAATTGCCCGCAGCAGGCGAGCACGGGGTGAGCGTTCAATGGGAAAGCTCCAATCCGGAGCTGATCGGTCATGATGGCCGTCTGCTCGTCCGTTATCCGGCAGAGGATACGGATGTGACCCTTACGGCGACCATTACACGCGGAGGCGTAAGTGAGACCAAGACCTTTGTGGTCACTGTGAAAGGCTTCGGGGATACGTCGCCTGTTGAATTGAAGGCGAACATGACCACCGGGGAAGGGAAGGCTTATGAGAGCGGGTCATGGACAAACCAAAGCGTCGTGACCAGTGTGTACGCCGTCTATTCGGACCCTGTAACAGATGTTATGCTTGAGTTGTCCGAGGATAGCGGGAAGTATGGTCCTTACACGGCTGACGAGAGCATTGAAGTTTCGGATGAAGGTGGGCATACACTGACCTTCCGGGCCACCGACAATTTAAATCTGCAGAAGACCCGGGCGGTGCAGGTGAACATTGACCGTACAGCTCCAGTCATTACGCTGCGCGGCACGCAAACGGTGAATCTGACAGTGGGCTCCCCCTATACCGAAGCAGGTGCGGATGCCGCCGATAATGTGGGCCTGGCCGGTGATGTGCAGGTGAGCGGCACGGTGGATACGAAGACGGCCGGAACTTATACTTTGAGCTATAACGTGAGCGACCTGGCCGGCAACCCGGCTGCGGAGGTGATCCGTACGATTCATGTGCTGGCAGGCGGGGGCAATCCCGGGAACGGAAATCCTGGAAACAGTCATGACGATTCCGGCAACGATGACTCGGATGACGATCATTCGGATAAAGGCAATTCCAGCAGCGGCGGCTCAGGCGGTGGCCAGTCTGGAGGCAGCGGAGAAACAGGAAACGGCGGGAACGGACAGCCTTCGTCGAAGGTGATTGAGGTTCCTGCAGGACAAGCTGCCAGCGACGAAATCAGCGGGGTTATCCGTATTGAAGTGCCAGCAGGTGTGTGGAGTGCAGACAGCCAAATCAAAGCCGCCGTGCTTGCCGACGATACGACACCTTCAGCGGACGGTCTGTCCCGGATCAGCCCGGTGGTAGAACTCGCCAATGCTGCAGGCAATACGTTCGGTTCTGCTGTGAAGCTTACCTTCAACTATGAGACGGACGCTGTGTCCGGCAATAATGTGCCTGCTGTCTATTATTATAATGACCAGCAAGGAAGATGGATTTTCGTCGGTGGAACCAACAGCGACGATGGTACCGTAACGGCCAGTGTCAATCATTTTGCCAAGTTCGCCGTCTTCAGCTATCAGCCTAAAGTATTCAGCGATTTGACCCACCATTGGGCGCTGCCGTTTACCGAACGGTTAATCGGCATGAACGCAATTCAAGGGTATGCGGACCAAAGGTTCCATCCGGATGAGCAAACGACCAGAGCCCAGTTTGTTAAAATTCTGGTAGACGCACTCGGTACTGGGGCGTCGGATACCGCGACCGCTTTTGCCGATGAAGCGCAAATTCCGGCTTGGGCAAGGCAGCAGGCAGCTGCAGCTTTGGAAGCCGGATGGATTCAGGGCTCGCGCGAAAACGGCCAAATCGTTTTTAATGCTGATAAGCTCATATCTCGCGCCGAGTTGGCAGTTATGGTCGCTAATGCGCTGAATGCGACCAGCGGGGCCAGTGGGTCCGGGAGTAGCGCAAGCAACCAATTTACGGATGCCAGCAGCATTCCGTCCTGGGCGCGTGCTTCCATTGCTACGGCCATGAATGCGGGTATTCTGACAGGCTACCCGGACGGCACCTTCCAGCCCGACCGTGCTGTAACGCGTGCCGAAGCGGTTGCGGCGATTTACAGGCTGCTGGAAGCTTTGCATATGTAGAGCCTCACTAAATTTTCAAAAAGACGGATATATAGAGGCTTCCTTAGTCATCATTGATCATGAAGAATGTTATAACGATATGGCTAACCTATACAAGGCTTATTGAAGAGATTGAAAAGCAATATCAGAAAAATCATTAAAACTAAAGGAAGTACTACTTATACTTGCGTTGGCTTGTGATAAAATGTAACCAAGAAGTATACACTAAAAAAGAGTGAAGGATGCACCAACATCCTCACTCTTGGCAACAGCCGCTTATAAGGGCGGTGGCTGTTCAAAGGTTGATCTGTGGAAATAGACCGCTATCCTTTGCTGAGGGCGGTCTATTTCTTTTGGTTCAGAGCAATCACTATCGTAACGATCACACCGATAAGCGTTATAATTAACGCTCCAAATGCAATCATCAATGACAGTGCTTGAAAAATCTCCATAGCATCAAGGGATTATCCTCTGAGGATCTTTGGGATCTAGTTGGGTCCATTCTGATGCATCTCTATCGGTAAAAATATAATCCGTATCGGGGTCATCTGCAAATCGGACAAAAACAGGATATTTAGGCATCGAACTAAGCTTTGCATGGATACTGAGTATATCGGAGTCAGAGTAACCCCCTTCGTTTAAAAGGTAAGATTTCAAGCTCTCTTCCAGTGAATTCAGTTTCATTTGTAAAGCGAAGTAAGACACGCCAACAATCAAAACCAATACGATCAATATACCTGCCCATATTCTTTTTTTTGTCACTTCTAAAATAAACACTCCTTTACCGTTTCAGATGTTTAGAAAAAAATTGATTTAGGGAGGCGCATTTTTTAACATTCTAACACACAATTTTTCAAATAAAAGACAAACAAAGAACCGCAGATAGAATCCAAGCGAGAGAGTATTGACAAATTCCGTGTTAACCTATAGGATTTACTTACCCGACTGATGAGTCAGTCAAGTGAGGGGGATGCAGATGCCGAAGGATAAAGAATCGGCTGCCGGTGATGACCGCAGAGCCCAACTGATGTCGATTGCCCTGAAGCGTTTTGCTACATATGGCTATTATCAGACCAAGGTGTCCGATATTGTCAGGGAGGCGGGAGTCGCGCAGGGAACCTTTTATTGGCATTTCAAAAGCAAACAGGAATTGGCGCAGGCGATCATTACCGAAGGCCGCGATCAGCTGCTTGACGCCATCGGCCAGGGCTACCGCAAAGACAGCGGAACGCTCGAAGATATGGTCAGAGCCTCGGAGAATCTGTTTGCCCGCATGTTTGATTTTGCTGCGAATCATCGTTATTTCATGAAGCTGCTGCTTACGGGCAGCGGGGTGGACGAAACGGTGCAAAGACAACTTGCGGAGACCAAGGATGCCATGGAGCTAGCTTTCCGCAGAAATATCCGGCGGGCCATTGAGCTTGGCATGATCCCGGACAAGCTGGATGTTGAGCTGCGGGCAGCCTTACTGATGAGCATGATCGAAGGCTTAATGCTGCGCTGGTTGTTCGGCTCGGAAGGAACGCATGACCGGATTAGCGGTCAGAGCAGCGCCGTGCTTGCGGCGGAAGCGGCAAATTTTGAATTTTACGGCCTGATGGGTAAACCTTAGCGCCAAGAGGGATAATGTTACAGTTTTTAGACACACTGCATATTACACCACAAGTATAGACAAGGGGAGAATAATGAAGATGAAAACAACGAGAAAAAATTGGACAGTTCCAATCATGGCACTGGCATTATTCAGTCTGCTGCTGAGCGCTTGCGGCGGAGGTTCGGCTGCCAATACGGCAGGTACAACAGGCGACAATAAAACGGGACAGACAACCGGGACATCGGATGATCTCGCAAAAATTAAAGATGCTGGTGTGATGAAAGTCGGCATTATGGGCACCTATCCTCCATACAACGCCCTTGGCAAGGGTGGGGAGTATGAAGGCTTTGACGTCGATATCGCCAAAGGCGTTGCTGAAAAGCTTGGGGTAAAGGCGGAGTTCACGGCTCAGGACTTCTCCAGCCTGATTCCAAGCCTGCAGGCAAACAAGCTGGATGCTGTCATCAGCCAGGTAACGATCACCGATGAGCGCAAGCAGGTCATTGATTTCAGCGATCCGTATATTACCAATAACGTGAAAATCATTGTTGGCGACAACAACACAGATATTACCAAGCTTCAGGATTTCAAGGGCAAGACCATCGGGGTGGGACTTGGGACCAACGATGAATCCTACCTGCGCAATGAGGTGCTGCCTGAGGTTGGTAATTTTGAAATCAAAACCTACAACGATGTCATTACATCGCTCAAGGATTTGGATGCAGGTCGGATTGATGCGACCATCAACAACCTGTATGCGTTGAAGCCGATTGTGGACGAGAACGGCTTTAAGATTAAAGCCGTGGGCGAGCCCATCAAATCCGATCAGGCGGGGGTAGCGATTCGTCAGAACAACCCGCAATTGAAGGAGGCTATCAACAAAGCGCTCGCTGATATGAAAACCGACGGCTCCTATGAAGAAATCTATAAAAAATGGTTTGGTGAAGCGCCGCCTGCCGAGTAAAAAGGAAGCAGTACAGGGACGAGTTTGCCGGGCTTGATCTCGGCATCGTCCCGTTTTCCTTTTCGGGTAAAGGAGATCTGAAAGATGGACATGTTCAATTTAGTGCTTGAAAATCTGCCCTTCCTGCTCAAAGGGGCGCTGTATACACTCGTTATCACCATAGTATCGATGCTGCTCGGTCTCATCATCGGGATCGTCACTGCAATTGCACGCCTGAAAGGGCCGCGTCCCATCCAGTGGATTGCCCGAGTCTATGTATCCATCATTCGCGGGACGCCGCTGCTGGTGCAGATTGTCATCATTTATTACGGACTTGTGGATTACGGGGTCACGCTCGGCTCGCTGACAGCTGCTTTTATCGCGCTTAGTGTGAATGCAGGGGCCTATTTGTCGGAGACGTTCAGGGGAGCCATTCTGGCGGTTCCAAAAGGGCAGACGGAGGCTGCATTTGCCACAGGCATGACGCCTTGGCAAACGATGCGCCGCATCATTTTGCCGCAGGCGGCACGGATTGCCATCCCGCCCATGGGCAATACGTTTATCGGCATGCTGAAGGAGACCTCGCTCGTGTCGGTCATCGGGGTGAGCGAGCTGCTGCGTCAGGCTCAGCTTCTGCAGGCGCAGTTTTACCGGTATATGCCGTTTTACCTGGCGATCGCCGTCATTTATTGGGTGTTGAGCACGGGGCTGGCGACTATCCTGGATCGGATCGAGCGCAAGCTTAATGAGGCCTACTAATAGTGGAGTTGAAGACGATGATTACAGTCAGCGGATTGTCCAAAGAATTTAATCATACCGAAGTATTGAAAAATATAAATCTGCAGGTGAACGAAAGTGAGATTGTCGTGCTCCTGGGACCCAGCGGCTCGGGCAAGAGCACGCTGCTGCGCTGCCTGAACGGACTGGAGGAGCTGTCCGGCGGCAGGTTCGAAGTGAATGGAATCGGCGTTGATGCCGCGGCGCCACGGCGAACCCGCACAGCCGCTTACCGCGAAATCCGCAAGCATACCGGCATGGTCTTTCAGCAGTTTAACCTCTACCCGCACAAGACAGCGCTTGGCAACGTGATTGAAAGCCTGCTGACGGTCAAAAAGATACCGCGTGAAGAGGCGCTTCCCATCGGCCGCGAGCTGCTGAAGCGGGTCGGACTGGCGGATAAGGAAGACGCCTATCCTTCAAGGCTGTCCGGTGGACAGCAGCAGCGGGTCGCCATTGCGCGCGCGCTTGCGATGGACCCGGTGGTGATGCTGTTCGACGAACCGACCTCGGCGCTTGATCCAGAGCTTGTTGGAGAGGTGCTCGGCGTGATGCGGGGGCTGGCCAAGGATGGCATGACCATGCTTGTGGTCACCCATGAGATGAAGTTCGCCAGGGAAGTGGCGGACAAAATTGTGTTTATGGCGGATGGCGTCATTGTGGAGGAAGCGGCGCCTGCTGTCTTTTTCGAACAGCCTCAGCACGAACGGACCAAGAAATTTTTGCGTCAGATCGAACAAAAATAACAGCAAAGGGGATTAACAGCATGAAGGTTACAACAGTCTGGAACGGGAAACGCAAGTTTACTTCAACGGGGCCTTCGGGCTATTCCGTCAATCAGGATGCCACGGACAAATACGGCGGCGACGGGCAAGGCATGACGCCGATGGAGCTGCTGCTGGCCGGGCTTGGAGGCTGCATGGGGATCGATATTACGATGATTTTGAATCATTTTCTGGGGGATATTGAAAGCATTGAAATTGAAGCCGACGGTATCCGCACCGAAAGCATGCCTACGGCCTTTACGGAAATTGATCTCATCTTCCACGTGAAGGGTAATATTCCGGATTACCGGGTATGGAAGGCGATCCATATGGCGGAAGAGAAATACTGCGCGGTTTCGGCCTCACTCAAAGCGGAGATTCGTCCGCATCTGGTGTTGAACGGCGTGCAGGTTCCGGATCCCGCTTAAACGATATAAGCAGCAGAAAGGTGCAGTCTGCCGGCGTTACCGGTATAGGCTGCACCTTTTAAATTTTCCGGGGTAGAGTATCATTGCCACAGCTGCGGAGCGGTCATTATGACCGAAGCAGAGACGACGGCGTCGCTGTGCAGCTTTTGCGGCTCTGCCGTTGTGCTGGCCGACCGGCTCACGGGGAAGCTGGCTCCCGCGAAAGTGATCCCTTTTACGATCAGCAAGGAAGAGGCGATACAGGCCTTCAAGAAATGGTGCAAAAATGGGCGTCTGACGCCGCACGGCTTTATGTCAGCGAACCGAATTAAGAGCATCACTGGCATGTATGTGCCCTTTTGGCTGTATGATCTGCATAATAAAGTAGAGGTTCACGGGCAAGGTACGAAAATCAGAAGCTACACGAGCGGAGATTATGAGTATACGGAAACGAGCCATTTCAGGATATACCGGCAAATCCGTGTGAATTATGCGGGGCTGCCAGTGGATGCGGCGGAGAAAATGAACGATGAGCTGATGGACAAGCTGGAGCCTTTTCATTACGATCAGCTCAAAATCTTTAAAACCCCATACCTTGCCGGATATATTGCCGAAAAGTACAGCTATGACCACAGGCAGCTTATTCCGCGGATGAAGGGTAGGGTCAGTAAATACATCGATGATTATGTTCAGTCCACGGTATCGGAATATTCGTCCGTAAGCATTACAGACAGGCCCATAGAAACGCATATCAAGCAGGCGGATTATGTGCTGCTGCCGGTGTGGGTGATCCATTATAACCACAAAAATCTGGAGCATTCGTTTGCCATGAACGGCCAGACAGGCAAGGTGGTTGGCAAGCCGCCGATCAGCAAGGCCAAGGTGACCGCATGGTTTGCAGGCATTTCCGGAATCTCGCTGCTTTCGCTGAAGCTGATCTCCTGGATGATGGGAGGGATGTTTTGGTGAAAAGGTATCGAGCGGTTCTGGCCGTTGTGTTGATTCTGACTGTCATGTTCGTTGTGCCCGTGGAAGTGCTGGCAGGCTCGGCGTCTGCGGCGGCATCGAAGAAGCTGATTTATGATGAGGCAGGCTTGCTCAGTCCCGAGGCTTATGAAGAACTGAATGAGCTGGCCAATCAATACGGGGCGCAGCGTGAGACGGACATTATGATTGTGACGACGAACAACCCCGACAATGAGGATGTCATGCGCATGACCGAGGATTTTTATGACGAGCATGCCCCAGGGTATGACAAGCCGCATGGCAATGCGGTCATTTTGACGCTGGATATGAGGAACAGACAGATATATCTGGCTGGCTTTTATAAGGCAGAGCATTACCTGGACGGAAGCAGACTCGATAAAATCCGCGATAAGATCAGCGGAAAATTAACGGACGGAGATTATGAAGGAGCGTTTCGGAAGTATATGGTTACGGCTTACAGCTATTTGGATATCCGCCCTGGGGTGAATCCGGATAATATCCTGTATAAAACCTGGTTTCAATTGCTCGTGTCTCTCGGGATAGGGGGACTGGTTGTAGGGAGCATGGTTCGCAATGCCGGCGGTCGTGTTACTGTCAGTGGGCAGACCTATATGGACTCGTCCAGTCCGGGAGTTATACAGCGTGGGGACCAATATCTTCATACCACGACAACAAGCCGGAAAATTGAAAGAAACAACAGCAGCGGCTCAAGCGATGGCGGGACCACCAGCGGCGGTCATTCGCACAGCGGCAGCCGAGGATCTTTTTAAGGAGTGTGGTACATAAGTGTTTTTCAAAAATCAATTTGCCAATGTGGTAGAATGGGAAGAATTCCGCGATGACATGATTTTCTGGAAGTGGAGCAACCGGGAGATTAAACGGGGAAGCAAGCTGATCATCCGCTCCGGGCAGGATGCGATTTTTATCAGCAACGGGAAGATCGAAGGTATTTTCGAAAATGAAGGAGAGTATCAGATTGATTCGGACATCATTCCATTCCTTTCTACACTAAAAGGATTTAAATTCGGGTTCAACAGCGGCATGAGGGTGGAAGTGCTGTTCGTCAACACGAAGGAATTTACGGTGAAATGGGGAACGCAACAGCCGGTGCTCATCCCGACTCCTCAGCTTCCCGGCGGAATGCCCATTCGCGCCAACGGCACGTTTAATTTCAAGGTGGATGATTATGTCAGACTCATAGACAAAATAGCCGGGGTGAAGGACAGCTATCTGGTGGAGGATGTCAAACTGCGCATGACTTCCGTGCTGGATCAGCTATTAATGAAGTGGATCAGCCGGGAAGGGAAGGACATGCTTAATTTGCAGGCCAATGCCTCTGATATTGCCAAAGGCATTCGGGAGGATCTGGATATGCAGATGATGGACAACGGTCTGACGATTACTGGATTTCAAGTGATGAGCTTCAACTACCCCAAGGAAATTCAAGATATGATTACGAAAACCGCTTCACATGAAATGATCGGCAACCTGCAGAAATATCAGCAGGTGAGCATGACGGACGGCATTGCCTCCGGACGCGTGCAGGGAGGCGGCGCCGCTTCCGATATCGCCGGCATGATGTTCGGGATGAATGCGGTGAATGAAATGATGAAAAATATGAACTCTTCCCAAAAGCCAGCGGCGGATGCCACGCCTGCACCAACGGGCTCCCCATCTTCGGAAGGCGGCAAGAAGCCTAATTTCTGTCCGAACTGCGGCACGAAAAACGAAGGGGCCAACTTCTGCCCGAACTGCGGACAGAAGCTGTAGGCAGATCGCGGACAAGCATCGCGGCTGTGCTATGACAAAGCGGAGGCCGATCATTGAAAAAATCGAATGCGAGCGTTTAAAGAAGGAGTGAGTTTTTTGAGCAAAAAGGCAGTGGATCAGGCCTCCTAAAGTAAAACATTTTATTTTAGGAGGCTAACTATCATGAAAACAACGGCGAAATCCAAAGGTACGGTACAAAAACAGGTGTCGGCAAAGCTGCTGCTGATGGTCCTTGCGCTGTCCTCTCTTCTGGCCGCCATTACAGTGGATATGGTCAATCCCGTTCTTGGGCTGATAAGCCAGTCTTTGGAGGCATCAAAGGCGCAGGTGAGCTGGACGGTCAGCGGAATTGCTCTCGTGCTCGCGATCGGAGTGCCGCTGTATGGGCGGATGTCCGACTTCTTCGCGCTGCGCAAGGTATTTATCATTGCAGCTGCGGTCCTGACGCTTGGAAGCCTGCTCTGTGCGCTTGCTTCAAGCCTGCCCTTATTGGTGCTGGGGCGGATGGTTCAAGGCGCAGGCATGTCGGCGATACCGGTCCTGTCAGTCGTTGCTATATCTAGAGTTTTTCCGGAAGGGCAGCGAGGCGCAGCTCTGGGAATTGTAGCGGGCTGTATCGGCATCGGAACCGCTTTTGGCCCCATCTTCGGCGGGAGTGTCGGTCAAATCTGGGGTTGGCCCTCACTGTTCTGGATTACATTTGCATTGTCCCTTCTTATTCTGATCGGGTCCATATTTGCCCTGCCGGGAATCAGTCCAGCAATGGAGGAGGGAAGCGGGCGGAAATTCGATCTTATTGGTGGAATGATGCTCGGGCTTACCGCAGGGCTGCTGCTGTTTGGCGTAACCCAAGGGGAGAGTGCCGGTTTTGCCGCCATCTCTGCTTGGGGAAGTCTGCTGGGGTCGGTGTTGGCGCTGCTCGGGTTCATATGGCGCATCAACACGGCAGATAAACCGTTTGTCCCTCCAGTTCTGTTCAAAAACAAACCGTATGTCTGTTCAGTGATCATCGCCTTTTTTTCCATGTTTGCTTATTTCGCTGTACTTGTTTTTGTACCTTTGCTGGTCGTGGAAGTGAACGGGCTTAGTCCCGGAGAGGCGGGAATGATTCTGCTGCCAGGAGGCGCCGCTGTGGCGATATGCTCGCCATGGGTTGGGCGTTTTTCTGACCGTTTCGGGTCGAAGCTTGTTGCTGCCGGAGTGGGGATAATGGGTATCTCTACGCTGTTCTTGTCCACTTTTGCCTCTGGAGCTTCTCCTGTACTGGTATCGGTGGGGGCTCTGGGAGCGGGGATTGCTTTTGCTTTTATTAATTCCCCAATCAATAACGCGGCAGTAAGCGCACTCCCGAAGGATCAGGTCGGAGCGGGAATGGGAATTTTCCAGGGCACATTGTATCTTGGAGCAGGGACAGGCGCCGGCATGATCGGGGCTTTGCTCCATGCACGGCGTGAGGCTGCCGATCCGCTGAATCCCCTGTATTCCCTGGATGCCGTCGCGTACTCCGACGCTTTTCTGGCGGCGACCGTCGCGGCGGTCATCGCCCTGATTGCAGTGCTGGCAAAAGGGACAGCACGCTGATCGATCTCTTCGTCTAATTCAAGAATCAGCGGAAAATAGAATGAAGAATCGCCGCCTGCTTCCGGAAATGGAAGCCTGGCGGCGATTTTGTGTTTTCAGTAACCGATTTTAAGGGTATCTCTGTCAAGGTACACGCCCTCGGAACGGGTAATCGGCAGCTTTTGTTCCGCCGTAAAGCCGATGGTTTCCCCATCCCTTAGGGTGACGTTTTGCTCCACGATATACAAAGAAATGTCCATCAGGAACTCACGCAGCTCGGCAGGGGTTACCCGGCTGTCCAGCACTTCGATTTCGTCCTTGCCGAAGGCTCTAAGCCCATAGGTATAACCGCTTACCCCGGCTTCCGTTCGAACCAGACCAAAGTACACCAGGTTGAGAAGCGGAAACAAATCATCAGTCTTCATCGCTTCCGCCATATCCACAAAAAATTCAGGCTGGAATACGGTGCCTGAGGAATAGAGGCCAATCGCATTAGGGAGCTTCAGGCAGCTGGCCGCCAGCTTGGTGTACATTCTGCCGCTCTCCAGCGCAGAGACGGTGCGCGGAAATACCGCCAGCATGATCTGGGCGACATGGGTCTGGGCCACCTCAACGGCCTCCGGCCACAAATAGTTTGACCGGGCGTTATGCTCAGCCTCACCATCCGGCACCGGAGCGCCGACAAAGCTGACGGCGACCATGCAGCCATCCGCATGAAAGACAAGAGTTCCCTCGCTCTCCGCTTCGGAGCGGTCATCTTCACCTTCAGCCGGAGCACAGGAAATATTCCAGTCCCGTAGAAGGTTCGCCTTGATCTGCTCGAGATCACACTCCAGAGAGTTCAACAGAACGAAACCGTTAAACATACCGGATGAATTCTTCATAAGCCGCCGCCTGCTTCATCCAGTATTCGCGGATCATTTCCACCATGGCGATAGCCTCCTGCTCCGCAGTGGCGGGGTCATAAGGCTGCATTTCGCTGAATATATGGCCGCAGTGTTCGGTGTCGGAGGGACTTTCGTACCCGCCGCAGATGCCGAGCAGCCATTTGCCGAGCATGGTCTTTTTGTACTTGAAGATGTAGTAATGCATGTCATGCAGATCAAATTCTCCCGCAATCTCAATCCTGCTTGGCTTCTGGCCGAGCTCGCGCTCGTCGCTCAGCCAGTCAATCATGGATTGCATGGCCGCTTGCTGTTGGGCTGTCATGTATTCCGCTCCTTTTTAATGACCAATTCTCTGTCTGTTATATTCTACCATAGAAAAAGGCGAGTTGTGGGTTTGCTCTTCCGGCGTCAGCTTGTTCTACCCAGCTGCAGATGTTGAGTTATAACTCATTTCATGGACTCCACCTAATCATCCGTGCTTGATAGTCAAGCCGCCCATCGATTGTGGCAAGGCATATGAACTCGCTGCCCGGGAGCTTTGCACCATTATCCCATTGGATCAGGTAAAGAAAAACAGAAAACCAGGAACCGAAAATATACTTTAGGCGCGTTAAAGAAAATAACGGATCAAGTGAGGCACGAAAATGCCTGTTGTTACGTTATTCAGGACCATCGAATGGGTCTATTATTTTGGGATCGTGCCTTATGGAGAAGCAGGTCGGTTCAAGATCATGAGGCGATCTTAGGAGAAAGCAGAGCGTTAGGTGGTGTGAAGCAGGCCGAGAGTCTGAGTAAAAGGGATAATCATGCAAAGCTGTATGGAGAGGCAACAGGCAACAGGCATCAGGTAACGGACAACAGGCATCAGGTAACGGACACCAGATACCAAACACCAAACCCTATAGACATCCGTCTCACTCTGGATACTAGACTCTGAGCGAATCCCCCCTCTTCCAAGAAAGCTAAAAAAAAGCTGTCTGCTGATTCAGTGTCAATTCCAGCAGTGGATCCCCGTTTTACCCAGTTACATCAAGGCTTGTTTGCCGATTTCATGCTGCGAAAGTTGAGTTATAAATTTTCAATGGAGCTGAACAAATCTATAACCGCAAGAAAAATTTCCGCTAAACGCAGTCTGTCTTCTATGAAAGTACGTCGATTGATGTTTTTCTTTTGCTATACTTGAAAAAAGTTATCCGAGGTGAGTTGATATGCGATGGAAATATATTTTCTTCATACGTCACGTCCGGATTTGAAGATTGAAGAGAAATGGGGAGGTTCGCCTCCATTTACATAAGGAAGCTAATCGTTAAAGGAGCTTAATATTATGAGGTTGGTTGCCGTTCACCAGTTAGACAGAGAGAAGCTGATTCATTTCTTCAACACCCACTGGGGAAGCCCGGAAATGGTTGTCTCTACCGGCGTGTATCAATGTGATCAACTGGATGGTTTCGCGGTGCTGGGAGAAGATGAAAAGATCATTGGCTTAGTAACCTATACTGTTAATGATCATCACTGCGAAATTATTTCTCTTGACGCCATCGAAGAGAACAAAGGAATCGGGACCCGACTGCTGCGGCAGGTAGAGGCGCTGGCCAAGGAGAGGAATTTGCCACAGGTTAAGGTGATCACAACAAACGATAACCTTCATGCGCTGCTCTTTTATCAAAAAAGAGGCTATCAGATGGTTGAGGTCTATCCCAATGCCGTGGACAAAGCAAGAGAGATCAAACCTTCCATCCCTTTGTTTTCCGAACAGGGAATCCCAATCCGGGATGAGATTTTACTGGAAAAGCACGTGGGGGAATAAAGAGGGGAATGTTCCTTAAGGGAGGAATACTGCGAGCTCGGAACGTCTCGGAGCAAAAAAAGGAGGGCCCCAGGTCAACAGACCTTTCGGGGCGCCTCATCAACAATTAGAATAAAAGTGTATCCGGATCCGGGCCTACACGGTGATTTTGATTCAAGGCATTAATCTTATCCATATCCTCAGCGGACAGTTCAAAATCAAACACGTCGGCATTTTCAATAATGCGGTGCTCTTTGATGGATTTTGGAATGGTGACAATTTCGTTCTGCAGATCCCAGCGCAAAATAACCTGTGCTGTGGATTTTCCGTGTTTATCGGCAATTTCTTTCAATACCGCGTTATCCAGCAATTGGCCCTGCGCCAGCGGGGACCAGGCTTCAATTTGAATGCCTTGCTTTTTGCAGTATTCACGAAGCTCTACTTGCGTAAGCAGCGGATGAAGCTCCACCTGGTTGACCATAGGCTTGATTTCGGCGTCAGCCAGCAAATCCTCCAAATGATGAACGTGGAAGTTCGATACACCGATCGCACGGACTCTGCCGTCTTTGTACAGCTTCTCAAGTGCCTTCCAGGTTTCTTTATATTTGTCTTTCCCAGGCCAGTGAATCAGATACAGATCCAAATAATCCAGACCCAGCTTTTGCAGGCTTGTATCAAAGGCTTTCAATGTGGAATCATAGCCTTGGTCCGCGTTCCAGACCTTCGTCGTCACAAACAGCTCGTCACGGGTTATGCCGGATTCACGGATCGCTTGTCCGACGCCTTCTTCGTTTTCATAAATCTTGGCGGTATCGATGCTCTTGTATCCGGCTTTAATGGCATATTTAACAGAGTCAATCACTTCCTGACCGTCCTCTACTTTAAATACACCAAGGCCGAACCATGGCATTTTTACACCATTATGCAAAGTCACAGTATCCTGTAAATGGTTAGGCATAGAAAAATTCCCTCCTAAAATTTAGTTTTCACCTACTGGTGCCGTCTGCTCATCTAAGACAGCCGCACTATCTATAATAAACAGTCCTGACCGTGAATAGAAGTAGGCACTTTTCCCTTCTTAAGTATATCGCAGTATACCCTCACCACCTTCATCGCCAACAATTCCGTAACTTAAACGATTCTTTCCCGTAGTATGATATAAGCTATTACACTACAAAAGTTGAGGTCATGCACCGTATGTACGAGGAAATGATGAACGACGCCGATGCAGGTTATCTGTTGGCCGAAGAGAAGGCCGCCAGGTATTTTGCAGCCCTGTATGAGCAGGTCGCCGAGAAGTCTTATGTATCCGTGTTAACCGAAGATTTTCAGCTATGGAAGCAGAAGCATATCCGCCGTCCTTCATGGCTGTCCTTGTTTTCACAGATAAAGAGAAAGCCTGATCAACGTGATTATAATGCATATATCCAATGGCTTGATTACACAGGCAAGCTGGATGATTACCTGGACCGGAGCGTGTCCTATCTGTATATGCGGGATCTGGGTCAAGCGCCGAATTCGCCTGACACGCAGATGCGGATACAGCGTATGTCCGCCGATATCAAGAAGCAGCTGCTTCATTCCTCCAAGGCAAAACGGGGAGAGCAGCCGGAGCTCATCAGCCTGGCCGGGCTGTACCGGTGGGGGCAGAAGGAAGGCATAGAAACGGCCGTAATCTGGCTGATCCATAAGCTTAGAAAGGTAGCTGCCCATATTCCGGAAGGCATGGATGCCGAGCAGGCCCAGCGCAAGCTGATCAAGATCATTCTCGGGGTCGTGCTGCATGTGATGGAAGACATGGGTGATAAAGCGCCGCATGAGGAGCGTTCCCGCAGACTGGATGAGGCCATCCGACTCGGCTACTCCTACGGTCTGACCTATCCTTTTATTGACGATCTGCTGGACTCGCAGGTGCTGACCCCGCAGGAGAAAAAGAGGTATTCCCATCTGATCCGCACTGCGCTGTTGACAGGGACGGTGCCTAAAATGGGGGATTGGTCCGGAAACAACATGGAACTGATCCGGTATGTGCACACAGAGCTGCGGGAGGCGTTTGAATATATTAAAGGTTACCAGCGTCCGGAAGCGCAGAAAACGTTTTTTCAGCAATCCTATGTATTTTTTCACTCACAGGAAATGGACCGGATGAAGGACCTGTCGAATGTCGATTACTCTAATGAAAATCTCTATATCCCCATCATTCTCAAATCTTCGTCCTCCCGCCTGATCGCTCGTTCCGTGCTGAGCGCTGCCGAAGATGAGGGCTTTGACCAGCGGACTTTTTATTATGGCATCTATAACCAGTTGGCTGATGATTTCGCGGATATGTTTGACGATATGAGAGACGGCGCCGTCACACCCTACACCTATTATTTGAAGTACCGGGAGCAGCGCCCCGATCTGATTAACCCTTTTGAATTATACTGGGCGGTTATCTCCCACCTGATTCATCATGTATATCAATCCGATCCCAAGAGCCGCGAGGTCATTCTGGACCGTGCCATCAACGGGCTTAAGCGCTGCAGGGAGCGTGTGGGGGCTGAAAAGTACAACGAAATCATGGCGATTTTTACGTCAGATATCCCGGAATTCAATCATCTGATCCAGTATATGGTGCGCAAAGCGGTGGACGTGGATTTCTTTGACAAGCTGCTGCGGGATCAGGTGATTGCGAGCTTAAAGAACGACCGTAAGGACAAAGAAGACTTTTCAGCCACCATTGAAAAAGTTCGCCATCAGATCAACAGTACCCTGCAGATTGCCAAGCATAACGGAATGCCGCCGATGAAAGAACCGCTGATCGACGCCGCCAACTACAGCCTGAACGGGGACGGCAAACGTCTGCGGCCGATCCTGACCTGGGTCATGGGTGTCCGCCAATACGGGCTGGACGCAGCGGCCATCATGCCGCTCCTGAGATCGCTGGAATATATGCATACCGCGTCGCTGATCTTCGACGATCTGCCCACACAGGATAATGCGTCCGCCCGCCGGGGGCGTCCAACGCTGCATGAGGTGCACAACAGCTCTACAGCCGAATTAACCGGTCTGCTGCTGATCCAGCGGGCGACGCAGGAGCAGGCTTCACTTTCACAGGAGCAGTTTGATCCGAAAACCGTGCTGGCGCTCATGCGGTATTCGGCGCAAAAAGCAGAGGATCTGTGCATGGGGCAGATGATGGACTTGAACTCGAAAGGCCAAGCGTTAACGCTGGAGCAGCTGAATACGATGTGCTTTTATAAAACAGGGATTGCGTTCGAGGCCTGCCTGGTGATGCCCGCCATTCTTGCTCAGGGGCCGGAGGAGGAAATCGCCGCTCTGAAAAAGTTTGCCTATCATACGGGCATTGCTTTTCAGATCAAGGATGATTTGCTGGATCTGGAGGGAGACGTGCACCTGCTCGGAAAGCCGGTAGGCAAGGATGCGGAGAACAACAATTCCACCTTCGTCACGGTGCTGGGCCGGGAGGAAGCTGCGAAGGAGATGTGGAACCATTACTGCCTCGCCATGGACGCCTTGAAGGAGCTGCCGCGCGGCAACGCTTTTCTGAAGCATTTACTGGATTATATTGTGCATCGGGAGCGGTAAGATATGAGAAAAACCGTCGGCTCATTATGGTAAAATAACTTTAGTTATTCTACTGGAGGTGTTGAAGATGCGATGGAGTGAGGTTAAGGAACGATTTCCTGACGAGCGGGTCGTCCTGGAGGCTACGAAAGCGTTACACTGAACTGCATCGTAAAGATCCCCATCGGGAATATTGTTTTTTTTCACACCTCCTGTTCGGAAATCGTAGCAAAAGATGAATATAACGGAAATACATTCACTCCCATTCGTCGGCATGAGTATTATTTACAGAGGGAAAGAATTGAAGTTTCAGAAGGCGCTGCTGAGCTCCAATTAATGTTGGAGTCATGAAATTAACAGTTTGAGTTTATTAAATGCAAAAGACGGAGGTGGGAGAACTTCCGTCTTTTTTGTGTTACTTTTATTTAAATCCCAGCTTTCGCAGAGCCCAAATCCACTTAAACCTTTGTAGCTACCGGGTTCTGAGGAATTCTAATCCCCTTCTAGTGCGTGACAGTCAAGCCGCCAGCCGATCGTGGCAAGGCATGTGATACTCGCTTTTCAGGAGCTTTGCACGATTATCCCGTTGGATCAGGTCAAGAAAAACAGAAAACCGGGAACCGAAAATACACTTTAGGCACGCTAAAGAAAATAACGGATCAAATGAGGCACAAAAACGCCTGTTGTTACGCTATTCAGGACCATCGAATGGATCTATTATTTTTTTTGATTGTGCCTTACGGAGAAGCAGATCGATTCCAGATCATGAGACGTTCTTAGGAGAAAGCAGAGCGTGTAGGTGATGTGAAACCGACCGAGAGAGAAGGAAGGGAGCTAAGCAAGGCACCGAAAAAAATAAAAAGACCCGGGTCCTCGTTGCCGCTTGAACCTGAATGTTTCCGCTGTCCTCGTTCATGCTAACCCACACCGTTCAAGCGACGCACCTTATGCTCACCTTTCCTCGTTCAAGTACTGCAATTAGGCCGCAGCCGCAAGAGGCTGAACCGGTTGGCGCGCAATCAGTCGGCGGTAAGGGATCGCCGGAATCGTCACGGCCATGTACAGCAACTTCTGCCACATCGTTCCTTCCGCTCC
>NZ_JBHHMI010000041.1:0-23839 GCF_042136365.1 Paenibacillus enshidis
CGGTGTCCCGTTGCTCCTTCGCCCGATTGTACAGCTTCCGGCACAAGATCAACGTTCGAATCATGCGTTCTTCCTGTCCGGGGGTCGGGTAGAGGCGAAATTGATACGTGATTTGCACGAAGAGTCACCGCCTTAACGAGAACATATATTCCCATCATACCACACAATCATTCGACGAGGAAAGCACGAGCCTTATACAATAGACAAGTGCATTTAGGCTTCGCCTAACCGAGATTCATCCCCTGCTCAAAGTTTTGTGAGCGCTGCTTCCTGAGTAAACTTCGAACAAAACTCGCTTCGGAAGCGTAGGCTCAGAGGAAGGGGACTTCTCACGGAAACATGTTAAATTTTCATATAGTCCCGTAATCCTTTATACTTAAAAAATGAGTTCAACATAACAGACCTACATACATTACACGGGAGGACTATACATGGATTTTAATTTGCATATTGACCGCACCCGCTCCAATTCCTATAAATGGGATAACCGGGCAGCTGTATTCGGAACAGAGGACGTTCTGCCCATGTGGGTGGCGGATATGGATTTTCAGGCACCACCGGCCGTCAGCCGCGCCGTGCGTGAACGGGTGGAGCACGGGGTATTTGGCTATACATATCCTTCCCCATCCTACTATGAGTCGATTATCAACTGGATGCAGAACCGCCATAATTGGAAGATTGAGAAGGAATGGATTCAGTTCTGTCCAGGCGTTGTCCCGGCACTCGGTCTGATCGTCGAAATGTTTACGGAACCGGGGGATCAGGTGATGATTCAAACCCCCGTGTATCCTCCGTTTCATAGTGTCGTTGAAAACCACGGCCGTGAACTGGTACGCAGCCCGCTGCTGGAGCAGGATGGCTATTACAGCATGGATTTTGCAGATATGGAAAGCAAAATGGCCGGCGGCAAAATCAAGCTGCTCATTCTGTGCAGTCCTCATAATCCTGTAGGACGTGTCTGGACGAGGGAAGAGCTGCAGCGGCTGGCTGACCTCTGCGCCAAGTGGAATGTGCTGGTCGTATCGGATGAAATTCATGCTGATCTCGTTTTCGAAGCAGGAAGCCATATCCCGTTCGCCTCCCTGTCGGAGGATGCCGCCCAGCGCAGCATGATCTGCACCGCCCCAAGCAAAACATTCAATATTGCCGGTCTGAACACCGCGAATCTGATCATCCCGAACAAGGAGCTCCGCGTGAAATTCAGCAAAGCCCTTGAAATTCATGCGATGGGCTCTGCCACACCGCTCGGTCTGGCCGCTGCGGAGGCAGCCTACCGCGAGGGGGCGGAATGGCTGGATGCGCTCCTGGACCATGTGCGCGGAAATATGGATTATGTGTGCGATTTTTGTGAAGGACATCTGCCCGAGGTGAAGGTGCGGCGGCCGGAAGGCACTTATTTGCTGTGGCTGGATTTCCGCGCGCTTGGCCTGAAAGGCAAAGAGCTAAGCTCATTCCTCATTGAGGAGGCCAAGCTCGGCTTGAACAGCGGCGATGCTTTTGGTACGGATGGCGACGGATTTATGCGGATGAATCTCGGCTGTACCCGCGCTACTGTTGAGGAAGCGATGCGGCGGCTGGAGGCGGCTATTCGTGCGACCTCCACGAACAAAAAGTAGCCTAAAAACCCACCCTCATATCCTTATGGACAGGATGTGAAGGTGGGTTTTTTCAAATGAAGAAACAAATTGATTGACCAAGTTCATTAATGATTATGTCTTCATATTCATTGATTGTTTTATAATCTTGTTTGGCTAGAAGATCTATGGAGAAATAATTGCATGACAAGACATCCCCAATGATTCTTGGCTCTTTCTTATATGAAGGCTCAAATATGAATGTTTGCTCCTCAACACTTATTTTTGATAGATTCAATTTTGATAGGGTAAAATTTATATAATCATATTTACGCTTGATCTCCCATTCTTGTTGGCTATATGACTTTTTAATTGTATTTAAACAATCAAGAAGATCAATGAAGATATTATTCTCTTCATTGGGTAAGATTTTTGGTACTCCTCCTTCTTCTAAAAAGTATTTATTCCCTATATCAAGCTTAGTCACCAAATCTTTTACTCTGATTTTGTTCAAACTATTAAATGATTGGAATTTTTCATAACAAAAATCTATTGGAATATCAAATTTATCGATTAAATTGACACCAAGGTTCTTGAAATATTCTTTTTCCACCGAAAGCTTAGGACTATCTGAAGAATCAATCAAGTATGCTTTTTGAAAATGTTCACCTAAAATCCCTTCTAAATTTTTCATTATTAACTTTAAATCATAATCTTGAAGTGAATAACCTACAAAAAGAACCGTATTGTTAATAAAAATCGACCTGACGTAAGATTCTATTAGCTTAAAATTCGTAGAATAAGGAAGATCAAGATCCTCTTTTACTACATCATAGAACATAAAATGTTTCTCTATCGCTTGCTCAATTAAATTATCATAATTTGTTGTTATTATGTGTCTAGACTTTAACTTTAAGATATAATTATGTATTATGTTGGGGATTAATGGTGCATCAAATATATCCATTATCTTTCTAAAATATTCATTTTCACCTCTTTGATTGTAATAATATTGTGGAATCTTTAAATAATCATCTGAACCAATCTCTCTATCAATACCTAATCCTGATGCCAATTCTTTAACAAGACCAGACCAACTCGGTAAATTAGAGTTTGCTGACACACCTGCACCAACAAATACTACAAGATGGTCTTTATTTATTGCGTCCAGTATTGCTTCGATATCTAAATTTTTCTTCATCACCACTGTATTCACACCTTTTTTATCGCATACACTTCCTTCAGCTATCAGAGTTTATGATATACTAAAATAAATGCTAACACGCGGAGGGAAGCCTATGAAATGGGGAGAAATTACCGAATTACATCCAGGGCGTTTTGTGCTGGTGGAGGCAATTAAAGCAAGTTCTAACAATCGTGTGCGCCAATTGGAGGATATGTCGGTTATTCAGGATTACGATAACCCGCAAGAAGCATGGAGCGGGTACAAGTATTTTCACAAGTTGCATCCGACACGAGAGTTGTACGTATTTCACACCAGTCGAAGCGATATAGAGATTGTAGAAGAGTTCTTCTCAGGCATACGGCAGCGCACATGAAGATACAACTCCAGCAAGGCTTACCGATTATCTCGTTGACTTTAACTCACAATAACCAATCGATTGTTTTACCGAACGTCTTATTTGATACAGGATGTGCCGCAACGGTTTTTGATACCGATGTGCTTGCTCAGATTGGTATTTTCATTGATTTTATAAATGGCAGAGCAAAGCGAATGTATGGAGTTGGAGGAACAAGTGAAATTTGCTATGAACAGATGCTCCCTGAGCTTCAAATCGAACATTTTGCTTTGAATGATTTTCCTATCCAACTCGGATCAATACAAGAGCCTTATGGCTTTGACGGGATACTGGGTATTGATTTTATGATAAGAGTAAGATGTAAGGCTGACTTTGAAACAATGGAGATTAAATTCTCCAGTTAACAAGCGATCCCACCTTCTTGTTGGGCAATCGCTTGTTTTTACTATACAATCCCATAACTGAGCTGTTCCACTGCTCGAATACAGCTATAACCCCAACAGATGATATACCGTAAACTTGCGGGAGTTGTTTTCGTAACAAACCATTAAAAAATAGATCTGATTCTTCTGGAGTTAGAATGAACTGAAGGATGGAAAGGATTGTGATAAATCCATATACCATTTTGTGGATAATAAACAAGTGTGAAAAGCCATATCTTAAACAAAAGGAGCGCCAGATCAATGGACCTGATACGCTCCCCTTTTTGGCTATTCCCGGCCGGGAACAGTCCAGGCTAACTTAAACATCAAATTTGTAAGTCCAAAAATGCTCCTTGCCAAAATGGGACTTGATCTCCTCATCGGACGGATTCTTGGTGCCGAGGAAATCTTCGAACTGGAACTGGGAGCGGTGGGCTTGAATGGATCTCATTTTGAGTTCCAGGTAATCACTGACATCATGTTGCACGTCAGGTGATCCCAGCACCTGCTGGCAATTTTTCGAAAATGCCAGACAGTGCACTACGGGACGCCGCTCTGCAGGCAAGCTCTGGATGGTGCGGATGACCGCGGCCCCAGTTGCATCATGATCCGGATGAACACTGTAACCCGGATAGAAGGTAACCACCAGCGACGGGTTCAGCTCCTCCAACAGACCACGAATCATGCCGTCCAGCCGTTCCTGATCCTCGAATTCAATCGTTTTGTCATGAAATCCGAGCATGCGCAGGTCCTGAATGCCGATGGCGCGGGCGGATTCCTCAAGCTCCACCTTGCGGATCTGCGGAAGTGTTACTCTATTGGCGAAAGGGGGTACGCCCATATTGCGGCCCATCTCCCCCAGGGTCAGACAGGCGTACGTCACTTGATATCCCTCGGCAATCCGCTTGGCCAGCGTTCCCGACAGGCCGAAAGCCTCATCATCTGGATGAGGAAGTATAACCAGAATACGCTGATTCATAGAATGCTTCATCTCCTCTCAAAACGGCGTGCTGCTCAGCTGCAGCGCCACAACCAGCTTGCCCTGGGCATCATGACCGGCCAGAATAAGCCGCTCGGTCTCTTGCTCGTCCCAATGGGTCAATCCCTCTGCATATACCCAGCCTTCATCGGTCTTCAATCCGACACGGAAGGGGCGGGTTCCCGCTATAGATCCGTGGGAGTAACGGATTTTGGCATTGGAAATAAAGTTGGCTGCAGGATGCTTGGTGCTGTCCCGGTGGGCGGCATATGCTCCCGTGGTCATTTCAAGGTGCAGATATATATCCTGATCCTTTAAGGCGTCAATCTTGTGCTGTACCAGCTCCTGATCGATTAACTGCATGTTATCCCCTCCATATCCTGCAAGCGAAAAGCTATGAATTAAGCTGATGAGCAATCTGTTACAGGAATGCTCACTTGCTCATGTTCTCTATTTTAGCATACAGGGTATACAAACTCCTATAGAAATAATAGAAGCGGTGGAAACGAAAGAAAAAACTGCCCCCGCGTCCTGTAAGTGCGCGGAGGGCAGTCCGAATGATCAGCTTGTTCAAGACTTCTAATTATTGAGCCGGTGTGTATTTAATATAGTCATAGTATGCGCGTACTGGCGAGCCTGGATAAACGAAGTCTCCTGTCCAGTATTTAGCCGCATCATTGGCACCTGCCCAGAAATTCACCATAATATGGCCCGGATGGGAAGGAAGCTCTCCTCGGGAACCGTTCTCGGTATGAACCAGCTTGCCGTCCACATACCATTTGATAGAGGTCGGAGACCATTCAAAGGCATAGGTATGGAAATCCAGTGATGCATCGAATCCCAAATCGATCACCGTACTGTGCTCTCCCACACCGTTCGTATAATAATTGGTCTCCAGCTTCGTCGTATCTTTGCCCAGAATTTCGATGTCTATCTCGTCATTCCTGTTTACGTCCGGATTCGGATCTCGGTCATAATAGGTGAACAGCGAGGTCACCAGTCCTGTTCCTTTCGCCACCTTCATGCGTGCTTCCACGCGTCCATATCCATACGTATTATCATTCGTTGCATACTCTCCCGAAGCATAGGGCTTTCCTTCACAGCCCGCAGGACAGCCCGATTTGTCCAATCTGAGCGCCATAATGCCATTGTTGAATTCCACATTGTTCGCCTTCCAAAAGACCCCGAAGTCATCACCATTAGCCCAGCCGTCCGATTTATAAAATCGGCCATCATTGAATGCGTTCAACGGGTCATTAAATGCACCCGCGGCAGATGCCGGCACAGCCAGCAGCAAGCTGCTGCAAGCCAGTATCATCGCTATCCCTTTGCGCAATCTTTGGTGAATTTTGTCCTTTTGCATCACGAACAGCTCCATTTCTTAATGGATTTTTTGAAAAAAGTTCGGGAGATACTGCTGATTCTGCTCCAGCATTTCTTCAAGCATTCGTTCGGCTTCGTTGACGGAACTGGTCAGGGGATGATGGGCCAGCGCCGAAAGCGCAAGTCCCCGGTCGCCGGTGATTGCAGCCTCAATGGTGAGCCGCTCGTACGTTTTGACCGCCATGATCAGTCCCTTAACCGCATCCGGAATGACCGTAACCGGCTGTGGCACCGGTCCATCCTTCGTGACCGTACAGTTCACTTCAATACAGGCGTCGTCCGGCAGAAAACTTAAAATCCCTTGATTGGAAACATTCAGGGTTTGTGTATCTCCGGAATCATTGTACAGAGAATTCATTAAATGTACAGCCGCCTCCGAATAGTAGGCGCCACCGCGCTGCTCCAGTTGTTTGGGCTTTTCCTTCAAATCCGGATTCTGATAAATTTCGAACAGCTCGCTCTCCAGCCGCTTCACGGTTTCAGCCCGGCTCTCTCCCTTCGCGGCAGCTTCCATCTGCTCCGCCAGCATTTCACGCTGCAGATAGAAGTATTTCAGATAATAAGAAGGAATGGCCCCGATGGACTGCAGCAACGTGCCGTTCCACGCGAACTGTGGAACATTTTTTGCTGAGTAGCCTTCCCGGTTATCCAGCAGCTCTTCCAGCTTCGATTGGCCGTCCACCGTAATCCTGCTGATCCAGTGCAGATGATTCAGTCCGACAAATTCACAGTGAATGCGCTCTATCGGCACATTGTAGAGCGAGGACAGCCATTTATAGGCCCCGATAGGTGAATTGCACAAGCCAACCGAGCGGATGCGGGAATGCTTGAGGATGGCCTCTGTCACCATGCCCGCCGGATTGGTGAAGTTCAGCAGCCAGGCATCCGGGCACACCTCTTCCATCTCCCTGCACAGATCCAGCAGCACTGGAATCGTGCGCAGGGCCTTCATCATGCCTCCCGGCCCGGTCGTTTCCTGTCCGATCATGCCATATTTCAGCGGAATGGATTCATCCCGGGCACGGGCATCGAGCAAACCTACCCTCATCTGCGTGGAGACAAAGGTGGCTCCCTCCAGTGCAGAGCGCCGGTCCATGGTCATTCTGAGCTTGATCGGCAGACCGGACGCGGTTATCATGCGCTCAGCCAGCTGTCCTACAATAGTTAGCTTGTGAAAGCCTTCCGGAATATCCACCAGCACAATCTCCGTTACGGGCAGCGTTTCATAATTAAGTATAAATCCTTCAATCAGCTCTGGCGTGTAGGATGATCCGCCGCCAATGACCGCAATTTTCAACTGTTTGCTCATGCTTCAACCTCCTTGACCGACAGTCCGTCATCCAGACGTTCATATACCAGCTCGGCAACCTGGTGCCCCGCTCTCTCCATCGCGAGCAGAACGGCCCCGGCCGCCGGCTCCATGGCCAGTCTGCGCAAACTGCAGCCCGGTGCGGCTGTCTTCACAATGTTTTCGATATAAGGAATAACGTACCGGCTGTCGCCACGGGTAAGCACACTGCCAACAAGCACGAGGTCAAAGCTGTCCTGCGCCATACCCAGCTTGTGAATCACCGTAGATGCCGCGAGGCCCAGCTCTTCTCCCTGCCGCTGCAGAATACGCCGGGCCGTTTCGTCATGCTCAGCTACCTGAAACAGCACCTTGGCGAGGTATCTCGGTATCTCCTTGCCATGATCCAGAAAATCATGGAACATACGCTCCACCGACGGGTACCCCAGCGTCTGCAGCACAGCTCCGGTCAGCAATGTTGGCTGCTCCCGGCCCTCCCAGGCCCGGATGACGGTACGGAACACCTCTATCGCGAGGCCACCACCACCTCCAAAGTCACCGTAGTTATAACCAAACCCGCCGCACTGCAGCGCTTCTCCCTGCTTGTTGACCCCATAACAGTTCGTGCCGCTGCCACACACGACGACCACGCCATCCTGCTGCCGTGTTCCCGCCCTGAGACCGATGACCGTATCACATACAATGTCATGGGCCGGAAATTCCAGCTCCGCCATCATCGGTCGGAGGATACGAAAATCTGCTTCGCGGTCCGCTCCCGCCAGCCCAAACATGGCGAACTCTATCTGTTCTTTCACAAGCCCTGCCTGAGACAGGGCTGCTGCGGCCGCTTCACGTATGCTGCGGCGGGCAAGCTCCACTCCAACCTGATGATTGCCGCAGCCGCTCATGCCCCTGCCCACGATCCGCCCTTGCTCATCTGACACGACCGCCAGAGTTTTGCTGCCACCACCGTCTACACCCAAGTAATAGTTCAATGCTCTCTCTCCTATTTCAGCTTGCTTAGATTCTCCTGCCATCTTTCTGTCTTGTACTTCAGCAGCCGCTCATACCCGGCCTGCTGCGCGTCCGCTTCCGCCTGATCCAGTATGGCAAGCACCTCGTCCTCAGATTTGGCGGACATGACTGAAGCGGCAAAGGCTTTATCATAAATATCCAGCACGCTTTGCGCCACAATGCCCTCATCCGAATCCCCCGCAGGATCAAGGTTGGTAAATTCCGTCGTGTTATATTGTGTTTTCCATGTTATCTCTGACTGCCACCGCGACTCCCAGTTTTGCTTTTCAGGCGGCAATGTCTTTTCGAATTTCATCTTTGAATTATCTACATACACCGTATTGCCGACCCATTGGAGATTCACGGTTGAGTTCATGAACTCGTCACGGGCCTTGGTATCATTAACGTATTTCTCCGTAAACAGCGGAGCTTCGTCCTCGTCAGCACCGTCCCAGAACGTGCCCTCAGGTCCCCACATAATAATCCGCTGCCCTTCGGGTCCTGTCATCCAGTCCAGGAAGGCGAAGATGGCCTCCGGATTTTTCGCCGATTGGGTAATGACGCTTACGTTCCAGCCCTGCTGCTTATAATCTCCAGGGAAAATATTATTCTTATCAAGGCCCTGCTTGCGGATCGGCCAGATCATGAAATAGCCTGCCTCCGGGTCTTCGGCTGACAGTATCGCATTTCCGATCGCCCCATACTCGGTCGGACTGGATGCGGCATATACGGCAACCTGACCGTTGCGGATCTTTTGCTCAATTTGTTCCGGCTTCTGGGTGAACGCATCCTGGGTGATCAATCCTTCCCGGTACAGCTTATTCGCCAGCTGCAGGCCTTCACGATAAGCCGGATCTTTAAAAATGGAGGTCAGCTGCTCCCCGTTTGGCACGGCCATCATGCTGTTAAACAGATACGGGCGTTTTTCGGCAAAGGCAGTGGTGAGGATATCCACTCCGTTCGCCTTTTCACCCACTTCAAACGGAATGACATCAGGGTATTTCTCCTTCACCATTTTCAGGTAGGCATAAAAATCATCCGTGGTTTCCAGCGAAGGTGAACCCAGCTCGTTATAAATCTTCTTGTTCACTACATACCCCGCGTTGCCGTTCGGCTGTGTCGTATACCAGTTCGGGAACTGATACAGCTTGCCATCCGGGGAACGCAGCATATCCAGCGTAGATTCTCCCGCCCATTTCTTCAGGTTGGGATATTTATCGAGATAGTCATCAAACGGAACCAGCATGCCCGCCGCACGCAGCTTCTCTACATCAGGACCCCGTTCCAGCCAGATGACGTCAGGCAGCTCGCCCGAGACGATCATGGTGCTCAGCTTCTGTTTGGCGTTGCCGCCTGAGCTGATGGGTTCAACGGTTACCTTTTTATTTTCCTGAATCCACTTGGTGGCTATATCCTCGCCCCATACCGGCATCGTATACCAGTCATAATGACCGTAGAACGAAAAGGCTAACGGATCCGTACCTAGCGTTACCGGTTCACCTTTAGCGGTTGAGGGACCTTCCTCGCCGCCACCTGAACCCGAGCATCCGGTCAAACCGAGCATCATGACAAGCATGACTGACAGAAAATACAAGAGCGCTTTCTTTTTCCAACCATCCATGGTACCTTCCCCCTTGTATGCACTTGCAGAGAATGAATGAAGCGCCGCCGGCTGCCAGGCTACTCCTTCAATGATCCAATCATGACCCCTTTAACGAAGTATTTCTGCACAAACGGATACACAAGCAGGATCGGTACGGTGGCCACCATCATCGTAGCCATGGAGAGCGACTTGGTGGTTACACTCTTCATCTGATTCAAATGGCTTGCCGCCGCAGAATCCATTTGGGACATCTGCTCTTTCATGATGTTTGAATTGAGAATCTGCTGCAGCTTGGTCTGAATGGGCAACAGGTCCAGATTGGTGATATAAATGCTGGGGGCGAACCAGTCATTCCAATGATAGACTGCGGTAAACAGGGACAAGGTCGCCAGCACCGGCCCCGACAGCGGCAGAATGATGCGGAAAAATACGCCCCAGTGCGAGCAGCCGTCAATCCGCGCCGATTCATCGAGACCGTCCGGCATGCCCATAAAAAATGTCCGGAAAATAATCATGTTCCATACGCTGATAATGCCGGGAATAATCATGACCCAGAACGTATCAATCAGGTGCAGCTCACGGATAAGCAGATAGGTCGGAATCAGTCCTCCGCTGAAGTACATGGTGATGATGCAGACAATCATATAAAATTTACGCCCCATCAGCTCCCGCTTGGTCATGCCGTAGGCAAAGACGGCTGTCGCAAGTATCGACAGAACGGTCCCGATCACCGTCCGCAGCACCGAAATGATAAACCCGTCGATCAGCCGCTTATCCTTGAACACAACCGCGTAGTTCTCCAGCGTAAAGGCTCTGGGCCAAAAGGTAACGCCTCCCCGCAGCGTATCGTTGCCGTCATTGAACGAGATGACCGCCGCGTTCCAGAACGGATAAAAGGCAGCGAATCCGAGCAATGTCAGCAAAACATAGATGATAAACGTCAGCACCTTGTCTTCCAGGGTCAGCTTCATGCATCTCCTCCTCTCTGCCGAATCTCCCGGACCACGTCCGGTTTACCACAGGCTATTGCCGGATTTGCGAGCAGCATAGTTGGCGGCTGCCAACAGGCCGACACTGATCAGCGCCTTGAATAATCCGACAGCAGTGGCATACGAATAACGCGAATTCTGTATCCCCACCCGATACACGTAGGTATCGATAACATCCCCTACATCCCGCAGCACCGGATTTGCGCCAAGCAGCAGGATGTCGTCAAAGCCTGCATTCAGCAGATTGCCGATGGCGAGAATCATAAATACGATAATGACCGGCATAATGGAGGGAATCGTAATCGAAAAGATTTGCCGCAGACGGCTTGCCCCATCCATCGCTGCGGCTTCATACAGCTGCGGATTAACACCCGCAATGGCCGCCAGATAGACGATGGAGGCGAAGCCGATCTCCTTCCAGACTCCGGTGGTCACCAGGATGGTCCAGAAGTATTCGGGCAACGACAGGAAATTGATGGGTGCTTCGATCAGGTTCAATTTCATCAGCGCAATGTTGAGGCTGCCGTTATCTGTAGACAGCAAGGATACGACAAAGCCGGAAACGATGACCCAGGACAGAAAATGAGGAAGATAGCTGATCGTCTGAATCGTCCTTTTGAATACCCGGCTGCGAATCTCGTTCAGCATCAACGCGAGAATAATGGGCGCAGGGAAGCCGACCAGCAGCTTCAGCAGGCTGATGACAACGGTGTTCCTTATGATCTTCCAAAACTCGGGTGCATGGAAGAACATTTCGAAATGCTTGAAGCCTACCCACGGACTTGCCAGAAAGCCTTTGAACATGTTGTAATCCTGAAAGGCCATTAGCACCCCGTACATCGGGACGTAGCTGAACACGATAATGAAAAGCAGCGCAGGCACAACCATCAGCTGAATTTCCCACTGCCGGGCAAATCTGACCAACCGTCCCGGCTTTCGATAGGCTTCGCTGTTCGGGTTGGCCGCCAATTGCCGCTCCGTACGAACGCCACTCTGCAGAAACGCCCCCCCCTTTTAACAGGAACTCTGCGGTTTCTGTTTGTTAGAACCGCGTCAGGCAACCTGTCTTTTCTTCTTATTTTACAGGGCGAAAACAATACATTTCTTCTGTTAAACGTCTGTAAAGTTACGTTATCTTACTGGTTTTTTAATTATATTGGCCCGATGAGGGGGAACTCTATCTTCCAGTGTCAACTGTGAGTGATATTTTATTAGAAAATGGCTATTTTTGAAGCGTGGGGGTATGATGCTGACGCATTCTGGCATGTTTCGGGGATTGGCCGATGTGCTTTTTGAACAAATGATTGAAATTGGACAGGCTGCGAAAGCCGCATTCCATGGCGACATCCATGATCTTCATCTGCGTCTGCTCCAGCAGCATCAGCGCATGCTCCAATCGGAGCTGAATCAGGTATTCCAGGGGGGAAGTGCCGACAGCCCGGCGGAAAATATCGCTGAACCTGGACGGACTGAGGTAAACAATGGCAGCAAGCTCCTCCAGGGTCCAGGGGTGGGAAAGCTTTTCTTCCATGGCGTGGATGACTTGACGCATTTTTTCAAGCTGAAGTGAGCTGACGTTGGCACTGCTGCACTGTCTGGCGTCTTCCAGACGGAAATAACGGTTCACACAGGAAAGAAAGCGCAGCAAGTGGGAATACACCAGGGAAATATACGATGGACGGGCTTGCTCATGCTCCTGCTGCATCTCCAGCAAAAGCGTACGCAGCTCCCCGATATGCGGCGAAGTGCGGTCAAGCAGGTTGGTGAAATGGCTGCCCATATCCTTGTATGGGGACAGAATCTCCGGATCATAACGCAGGCTGCTGACAAACCAGGACATATCGAACTCAATGACCATGATGACAAGATCCTTCACTTCATACGCGCAGTGCAGATCATTGGAGTTGATCAGCAGAATGTCTCCCTGCCGGAATTCAAATCTTTTGCCATTAATGATGTAGTACCCGGAGCCGGACTTAATATAATTGATCTCCAGCACATCATGCCAGTGCAGCTTCTGGTAAGGGGAGCTGACGCCGATGGTGTCTGCAATGTAAATCGGGTATTTTTTGTCCAGGTTCACTTTCTCTCTGGGAATGATCTCTCCGGTGCGGGCTAATGTCATGACGGCTCACTCCTGTACGGTAAGGATTATACATAGGATACCATCTTTCCGCCCTGCTGTAGCAGAGTTACGCCAAAATTTCCTCAAAACGAAAAAAAGCGCCATCGTCTCCGATCCGCTTTTTATGCTTTAATTTATGCAGTTTTTCCAGCCTGGTGGTGGTGGTTCGTACATGCTGCGACAGAGCGCCGTACTGATCGTTCGTTTTCCGGTTGTCCGCAAAGCTGCGTTTTCCCGCACGCTCTGCCTGGGATATGGCTTTTTGGGTTTTGGTACGAGCCATGATGATTCACTCCTTAGAAGGTATAAGCTTACACATATACTATACGCAGTCATAGAGATTCATGCAACGTAAAAAGCCCGATGGAACAGCGCAGTCTTGAACTTGGCCAGCTGCAAAGTAAAAGAAGCAGAAAAGCTTTGCCCATTTCAAGCACGCCCGTTATACTGAAATGAGGCTGCTTTACACTTGTAAAACATATCAACTGCATACATGGAACTGGGTGCTCCATCTACAAGGATGGCTGCTTAAAAGGGAAGTCCGGTGCAATACCGGCGCGGTCCCGCCACTGTAACAGAGGAGTCGCAGCAAGTGCCACCGGGTCATAACCCGGGAAGGCCGCTGCAAGGATGATGATTCTGGAGCCAGGAGACCTGCCCGTTCAACAACACAGCAATGCCTACGGAAGATAGGAAGGTGTTACAGGAGTCCGATTTTCATTGAAAATCTGTCTATTTGGAGCGACTTTTTTCCGTTTCGGTGCGGGAAAAGCCGCTTTTTTGCTTGTGTATTTTCAAAATGCTGCTATGCAACAGTATTTACTACCCTCAGGAGAGGACGGCGAATGGCGTGAGCCGATATATTGTCCATAGATTGCTTCAACTGGCCGCCGTGCTGCTGGGCATTTCGTTCCTGACCTTCCTGCTCACCTACCTGTCGCCGGGTGATCCTGCACGATTGATGCTGATGTCTACCGGAGTTACTCCCTCAGAGGAACTGGTTGCACAGGTGCGGACGGAGCTGGGGCTGGACGAGCCTTTCCTTGTTCGGTATGGCTCATGGGTCCTGCATGCGCTGACCGGTGATTTTGGCATGTCCTATAAATACGGATATCCGGTGACAGAGATCCTGCTGTCCAGAATGCCTGCTACGCTGGAGCTTGCCGGTGCCGCTCTGCTGCTGGTGGTGCTGATCTCCTTTCCACTGGGGATGACAGCTGCTATGCAACCGAATCGTGCAAAGGATTATTTCATCCGTGTGTTTTCCTTTGCAGGGCTGTCTATGCCAAGCTTCTGGCTGGGGCTGTTACTAATGCTGATTTTCGCAGTTAAGCTGCAGCTGCTGCCGGTCATGGGACGTTCAGGAGTCCGCAGCCTGATCCTCCCGGCCTGCACGCTGGCTGTGCCGTTGATTGCGCAGTATAGCAGGCAGATTCGCACGGTGCTGCTGGAGGAAATGTCCCAGGATTATGTGATCGGGGCCAAGGCGCGCGGTGTACGGGAGGGCACGATCATGCTGCGGTATGTTCTGCCAAATGCGCTGCTGCCGTTAATGACTTTGCTCGGGATGTCTGCAGGCGCTTTACTTGGCGGCGCAGCGATCATAGAGAGTGTGTTCGGCTGGCCGGGTGTGGGCCAATTGGCGCTGGAGGCGATCATCGCACGCGACTATCCGCTGATTCAGGGCTATGTCATCTGGATGGCCGTCATCTATGTATCTATTAATTTGGTCGTGGATGTATGGACACATATCCGGGACCCACGGCTCAGACTTGGAGAGGACGTATAAATGAGAATGCTGATACAGCAACTGGCACAGTTATGGATACAGCAGCGGCTATTCTCCATCTGGTTAGGACTGGCCGGACTATGGCTGGTGCTGGCCATATTTGCACCTTTACTGGCTCCCCATGATCCCTTTGCAACGGACTTCACGAAGGTGCTGCAGCCTCCGGACAGGCAGTACCCCTTGGGAACGGATCAACTGGGACGCTGTGTGCTGTCACGGGTGCTGTACGGGGCAAAGACCTCGCTGCTCATGACCTTCATTTTGGTTGCGGTTGTGGCTGCGATTGGCGTGACGATTGGTGTTCTGGCAGGTTATGCGGGCAAATGGGTGGATAGCGTGCTTATGCGGCTCGCGGACACACTGATGGCGTTTCCGGGTATTATTTTTGCCATTGCGGTTGCGGGCATGCTTGGTCCCGGCCTGATTCATACCGTAGTGGCACTCTCTGTCGTGTGGTGGGCCAAATATGCCCGCATGGTGCGCAGTCTGGTCATTCAGCATAAGCAGAAGGAATACATCACTGCCGCTGCGCTCGGCGGGGCACGGCCTGTCCGTATTCTGGCGCGCTATATTCTGCCCAATGTGCTGCCACCGCTAATCGTCATGGCGATGATGGATATCGGCGGCATGTTATTGTCCATCTCTGGCTTGTCCTTTCTCGGACTTGGCGCACAGCCGCCGGAGCCGGAGTGGGGAGCACTGTTGAACGAAGGACGAAGATATATGCAGACCGCACCCTGGCTGCTGATTTATCCGGGTCTTGCTATTTTTGGCACGGTCATGATCTTTAATCTGCTGGGGGACAGCCTGCGTGACGTGCTTGATCCCAGACATAAGCGCTAGCATGAGGAGAGATATAATGAAGAGGCGGGACAAAGCTTTTTACACGAATCGATTTGGAAGTATGTCTGTATGGGTGTTGATGGTGCTGCTGCTGTCTGCATGTGGAGGGGGAACGGCGGGCAATTCCGGCTCTGGCGGTGCAGAGAGTACACAAGCTGCCGGAGCTGCGGGGTCTGCGGCAACAGGAAATGAAGCAACTGCAGGCACGCACCTGAATGTGGCATTGTTCTGGCTGGGGACAAATCTTGATCCGGCAGAGGAATGGAACGGCTGGACGCTGACGCGCGCGGCCATCGGTGAGACGCTCATCCAGTTCGATGAGAAGATGCAGATGGTTCCCAAGCTCGCAGATCGCTGGGAGCGTCAGGATGATAAGACCTGGCTATTCCATATCCGTGAAGGGGTGACCTTCCATAACGGAAAGCCGGTGACAGCGGAGGCGGTGCAGAAATCGCTCGAACGCTCTCTTTCTCTGAACCCGCGCGGCAAGTCCACGCTCCCGATCGCTTCGATGAGTTCCGAAGGCCAGAACCTGACGATCCGCACCAGCGAACCTTACGCATCCTTGCCAGGCAACATTGCTGAGCCTTTGTTTGTCATCGTGGATACCACTGCGGATACGTCTGCTTTTGCCCAAAAGCCGATTGCCACTGGCCCATATATGGTTACTTCCTATACACCGGAGCAGAAGATTGAGACGAAGCGATATGAAGGCTATTGGGGCGGTGCAGCCGAGGTGCAGAGCATTACGTTCAAATACATAGCCGACGATAATACCAGAGCGATGGCCCTGCAATCCGGGGAGATTGATGTAGCCAGCAATGTAGGCCGCAGCCAACTGCCTCTGTTCCAGGACAGCTCCCGTTACAGGATTGATGAGATTCCGGGTCTGCGTACCCAATTTGTCTGGTTCAACTACAAGAATCCGGCATTGAGCGATATCACAGTCCGCAAAGCAATCTCCTACGGCATTGACCGGGAAATGTATGCGGGTACCCTTGTGGGCGGGAAGGCAGCCAAAGGACCGTTCACTTCGGCGCTGCCTTTTGGCTATGACCAGATTACAGGATATACCTATGATCCTGAGCAGGCTAAAAAGCTGCTGAGCCAAGCAGGCTATGAGGATCGTGATGGTGACGGTATCCGGGAAAAGGATGGGCGGAAGCTCTCCCTCCGGCTGATTCTGAATGCCTCATATGAGTCCGATTCCATCGTCGCGGAGGCGATGCAATCCCAACTGAAAGAGCTTGGTGTTGGCCTGGAGCTGACCTCTTATGAGGATTTGACGGATGCGCAGAAGAGCGGCAATTTCGATCTGGCGCTGACCAGCATCAATACAGGGATTACCGGAGACCCGCAGTATATTCTGGACTTTTACTTCAAGACCGGTGCGGAGTGGAATATCGGAGGCTACAGCAACCCTGAGCTGGACAAATTAATCAACAGCCTGTCCTCGGAATTCGAGACTGAGCAGCGATACGAGATTGCCGCCAAGGCGCAGCAAATGATTCTGGATGACGCGCCTTACCTGTTCGTGACCTACACGCCAATCAACATTGTGAGCAAAAGCTTGGTTACAGGGGCTGCGATGTATCCGATTGATTTCTATTTGCTGGATCGCAATATTCGGTGGCAGCAATGATGAGAGCGTCCGCTGACAGCATCCGTGATCAGGCTGAGGCAGCGGATGCACTGCTGCGTGTGGACCATCTGAGTGTCAGCTATTCCGCCAATGAGCGGCCTGCCTTGCACGACGTGAATCTATCCGTGAAGCCCGGTGAGGTTGTTGCTCTTGTCGGCGAGAGCGGCAGCGGCAAATCTACCCTGCTGCGGGCCATGATCGGCCTGCTAGGGGCTGGGGGCCGTATCACAGCAGGAAATATTACGCTGGATGGTCTCTCGCTTACCGGGCTGAAAGGACGAGGCTGGGAAACCATCCGTGGACGGCAGATCGGGATGGTATTTCAGGACAGCGGCGCTTATTTGAATCCTATCCGTAAAATTGAAAGTCAATATATCGAGGTCATTCGCAGCCATTTGCGCCTATCGAAACGTGAGGCTTATCAACTCGCTCTGCAGCATTTGCAAGAGATTGGGCTAAAGGACCCGGAGCGTGTCATGAAGGCCTACCCGAATCAGCTCAGTGGAGGCATGAAGCAGCGGACGGCCATTGCTATGGCCATGACTCTGCAGCCGAAGCTGCTGCTGGCGGATGAACCGACCAGCGCGCTGGATGTGCTGGCACAAGCCAAGGTGCTGGAGCAGCTCGGAATGCTTCGTGACCACCAGCAGACAGGCATGATTCTGGTCACTCATCATATGGCGATTGCGGCTACTATCGCAGATAAGGTGGGCATTATGAAAGAAGGGGCACTGCTGGAGTGGGGAAGTACCGCCCAAGTGCTCCAAGGGCCGCGTGATCCGTATACCCGTGAATTGCTCGCCGCAGTACCTGAGTTAAAAGTGGCGGAATTGCATGCATCGCACAAGTTGGAGAAACAATTACCGGAAATACCGGCTGGGGGGAAAGGAGAAAATGAACGTGCTTGAACTGCAGCAATTGACCAAGACCTATCTTCTGCCCGGCGGAAAAAATGTCCCCGCATTGCAGGCGGTCGATCTGGTACTGCAGCCGGGAGAATGGCTGGGGATTGTCGGCGAAAGCGGAAGTGGCAAGAGTACGTTAGCACGCTGCATCGCCCACCTGGAGCCAGTCACCTCCGGCGGGATATTGTATGGGCAGCAGGATGTAACAAGCCTGCGGGGCGAAGCGCTGAGGCAGCATTACAGGCAAATTCAGCTTGTGTTTCAGGAGCCGGGCTCCGTGTTCCAACCCCGCATGTGCATCGGCGAGTTTCTGTGCGAGCCGCTTCTCAACTACAAGCTTATGCCAAGGCGGCATATGGCAGCAGAAATCGGCAGACAGCTGGAGCGTGTGGGACTCTCTCCTGCTATGGCTGCCAAATACCCTCATGAGCTGAGTGGTGGTCAACTGCAGCGGGTAATGATTGCCCGTGCGATCAGCATTTACCCGGAGGTGATCGTGTTTGATGAACCGACTTCAGCCCTGGATGTATCCAGTCAGCGGCAGATTCTGGAGCTACTATCCACCCTGCGCCAGGAGACCGGGGTCAGCGCAATCTTTATTTCGCATGATTTGGCGGTCGTGCAGCAAGTCTGTGAACGGATTGCCGTCATGCAGGAAGGACGGATTGTCGATGTCGTGGCCGACAGCCGCCGGCTCGTTTCATCCGAGCTCCATCCCTATACACGCGAGCTGTTCGATGCAGTGCCGACGATCAATAAACTTATAAACTCGACTTTCACAGAGCCCAAATCCACTTAAACCTTTGTAGCTACTGGGTTCTGAGGAATTCGAATCCCCTTCTAGTGCTTGACAGTCGGGCCGTCTGCCGATCGTGGCAAGACATGTGATACTCGCTTTTCAGGAGCTTTGCACGATTATCCCGTTGGATCAGGTACAGAAAAACAGAAAACCGGGAACCGAAAATACACTTTAGGCACGTTAAAGAAAAAACGGAGCAAATGAGGCGCGAAAATGCCTGTTGTTACGCTATTCAGGACCATCGAATGGGTCTATTATTTTTTTGATTGTGCCTTATGGAGAAGCAGATCGGTTCGAGGTTCTTAGGAGAAAGCAGAGCGTTTAGGTGATGTGAAACCGACCAGGAGAGAAGGAAGGGAGCGGAGCAAGGCACCGAAAAAATAAAAAGCCCCTGGTCCTCGTTGCCGCTTGAACCTGAATTTTTCCAATTTTCTCGTTCATGCTAACCCACACCGATCAAGCGACGTACCTTATGCTCACCTTTCCTCGTTCAAACCCTGCGATCAGGCCGCAGCCGCAAGAGGCTGAACCGGTTGGCGTGCGATCAGTTGGCGGTAAGGGATCGCCGGAATCGCCACGCCGATGTACAGTAACTTCTGCCACATCGTTCCTTCCGCTCCGGACAGGTGCGTTTCTTCCCCTTCGGGCAGGCGCAGTCGGCGGCGTCCGGTGTACTCATTGAAGTACGCCTGCAGATGCTTTGTTCCTAAGGCTACATACATACTCTTCAGCGATTTCCACGCCTCTCTCACTACTTTCCGCAAGGGCGTATACAGTCGATAGGCTTGAAGGAACGATTGTACCGCCGATGCACGGACATCTACCTGTTCGTTGATGAACGCAGCGAGTTCGTGCCGATTTGCTCTTTGCCCCTCTCCCTTCTTCTGCGGGACTAGGCGGATTTTGACCTGCTCCGGCTCGCCCGACTCCGTGACCGTGCACCCGGCTACGACCGCCGAAGCATGCGGATGAGAAAACTGAGGCCGGGACGGATTACACCCATACAGGTCGCTGTTCACCTTCACGTCTCCGCAGAGCAGCTCCAGGGCATCGAACTCCCCGATAGCATGGCGGATTCGATGAAGCATTGCCCAGGCGGTCTTGTAGGTGACCTGGATCACCTGGCTCAGCCGCATCGCCGAGATGCCATCGGGGAGCAGGAACAACTCCAGCGCCTGGAACCACTTGGTCAAGGGGAGATGCGTTCGTCCAAAAATCGTGCCGACCAAAGCCGACGTTTGATGCGCACACCTGGCGCACTCGAACATGGGGATGCGCCGGGAAGTCAGACGACTGCAGCGGGTGTGAGCGCAACGCGGGCAGACGAAGCCGTTCGGCCACTTCATCGCGATCAATGCCTCCATGCAGGCCTGCTCGCTGTGATAACGACGGCTAAAGGGTTGAAGTTCCGTTTCCGCCTGGACTTCCATGTCTGCTCGCCTCCGAATCCATAATATACGAACGTAAGTTCTTTTTTTATTATACCAAACACATGTTCCTATTTCAAGCCAAACATCCCACTTGAGCTGCCTCTTTTTTCTTATCTCGTTTCTCTTTATTCCTTCCCCTAGGCCCCCGAACCTCCAACCCCCGCATTCTGATCAAAAGGGATAATCGTGCAAGGCTGTATGGAGAGGCACCAAGCACCAAGCACCAGGCAACGGACACCACACACCAGACACCACCCTATAGACACCCATCTCACTCTGGCTACTAGACTCTGAGGGGGGCGAATCTTCTTCTCCCAACAAAGCTAGCAAAAAGCGGTCTGCTTTGATTCAGCGTCAACCCCAGCAGTAGCTCTCCGTTTTACCCCGTTATCTCAGGGCCTGTTTGCCGATTTCATGCTGCGAAAGTTGAGTTATAAAGTAGGTGGTTTACATATTTGCATATCTACCCTTATACAAAACTAGTATTGCCGCTGTTATAAGAATCATACCCATAAAAGCGGGTGCGGCATGGCCAAGTGATACATAGATCTGACCTCCAATGATAGGCCCAATCATTCTTGCTAAAGCCTGAATAGATTGGCTGCCTCCTTGAATCCTTCCTTGCTCACTAGAATCGACAGACTTGGAGAGCATCCCATTGAATGAAGGACCGAAGATCGAATCACCAAAACCAAATATAAACATTCCCGCGATAAAAAGAGGATAGAATGAGAACAAAGCAGATAGCGCAATAAGACTGTAGCCTATCATCTCCGAGACCATTCCAAGCATTGCTATCTGTTTATCACTAAGCTTGATCAAAAGCTTTGGCATGATGAAACCTTGTGAAATGATGTCCTGGACGCCAATAATAGAGAACATAAGTCCGATTAGTGCAGGCTTCCAACTAAAAGTATCCATTGTAAATTGTGAAAAAACTGCCTGAAAAGATCCGTTAGGTATCCAAAGTAAGAACGCTGAGACAAGCAGCCTTTTTAAGCTTTTCATGGAAAGTACGTTTACAAGCTGTATGAATGGATTCAGCCTTGCAAAGGCAATCTTCTTCAGTCTATGATTCTTGTCAAGGCTCTCAGGCATAAAAAAGAATCCATAAACAACATTTAATAAAGTTATTATCGCCCCGAAGTACATGGGTGCAGAATAATCAAACCTGGCAAGTAATCCGCCCAGAGTCGGGCCAATGACGGTGCCTACACCTACAACCGCACTCGCCCATCCAAAGTATTTGGTTCTCTGTTCCGGAGGAATAATGTCTGCAAAATATGCGAAGATCGTGCTTATGCTCCCGCCTGTTATCCCCTCTATGATACGCCCGGCAAATAGTACCCATAGAGCCCCTCCTATGCCAAAAACGAAGTATCCGATTGCGGAACCCAAAAGGCATACCAAGAGTAATGGACGACGGCCATATCTGTCGCTCAAAGCTCCAAGTCCTGGTGCCGCAAAAAACACGCAGACTGCATAAACAGAGGTCAGCAGCGTAACAACTATAGCTTGATCTCCCGGATTGCTTATATAAGGCTGCACCAGGAATGGGACGACAGGTGTTATGATACTGAAGCCTATTCCGCAAAGAAAAACAGAGATAAGACCGAATATTAAAGCCTTTCTATCTACGGTTTGTTCTCTGTTCTGTTCATTGTGTGAGCTAAATTTGAACACTTAGATTCTCCCCTCAAAAGCTGTTATTTTGTTTCCTTGGAAACACATTTAAATTATCATCATTTTGTGTCCTTGTCAACAAAATAACAACAATAAAAAGGCAGTCTGTTCTCCATAGAGTCCAGCTGCCTGTGGTTTCATTTTCATTATTCAAATTTATTCTGACTTCATATCTATACCCAGTTTCTTTATTTCTGCATCCAAATGCCTGCTATACTTCTCAATGAAGCTAAGCATACTGTCAAATTGTTGCTCGGTTACCTGCTCAAATACGGCTTTATCCCGCTCCTGAAACTCTTTGTGCAGTTTCTCATGGACTTTGTCGATAACTTTCCCTTGCTCAGTAAGCCTAAAATAGATCTCTTTCTTGTTATCCGGCTTCTGGTAGCTTTCGATAAGGCCTTTTTCTATGAGCTTCTTCGTTATTTTACTTATGGCACTTCTAGTCATATAAAAGGACTCCGCAAGTTTTGTCACATTGGAATCTGTATTTCTTCCAATGTATTCGATACAATGTACTTCAGAAGGCTTATAACCCTTAAGACTGCCTTCCATCTTAATCCTATTAAGCCAAACCATCTTGTTAAATAAGTCCCTGAACTCTATTATGACCTGTTCTTTTTTGTCCATGGCCTGTCCTCCCACCCGCTGATGCGCTAACCATATTATAGTGAATTTTTGGCTCTACACAAACCATAGTGCCGATATACATAGAAAAGCATCTCGTGCATCCGGAGGATGTCCGGGAAGCAGTCACTTGGCCTCATATTACAATTTTTCAAAGGAGTGTGCTATAAATGACGCCGTATCTGCTGTTCAAACTGGCCGGCAAGCCGTTCGCCATAAACTTTCAGGAAGTTGAAGAAATCCAGAATGCCAAAAAGGGAACCCCCATGCCCTTTGCCCAGCCATGGCATGAAGGTATGATTACTGTAAGAGGATCGCTGCACACCGTGCTGAATGTCCGCAGAATGCTTGACCTGTCGCTGCTTGAGCAACCGGAGCAGGACAAAATGATTCTGCTGAGCCGGCATAAGGTAGCGATTCTCGCTGAGGAATTTGCTGACACCCTGATGGTGGAAGAAGCGGATATCCAGGAAAATGACGGGGAGCAGGAGTTTGACCCGGCGGTGTTTCCGACGCTTGCGGCATCTGGGGAGAGCATGATTCCGCTGCTGGATGTCGATGCACTGCTGGCTTTGTCCAAAGCCGAAGCCTAGATTTCAGCCCTTATCTCGTATTGGAGGAATTTTATGAATACACTTCGGGAGGCCACATTGCAGGACTTGCCTGAAATGCTCGCGATTTACAACGAAGCTGTTTTGCATTCCACAGCGACCTTTGATCTGGAGGCACAGACGCTGGAGGAGCGAACCACATGGTTCCACAACCATGGCGGCAAATATCCGCTGATTGTGGCCGAGCTGGACGGAAAGGTTGCCGGTTACGCCTGCCTGAGTCCGTTCCGGGCCAAACCGGCATACGCCTACTCAACGGAATTGTCGATCTATATCGACGCCGGCTTTCGCGGCTGCGGAATCGGCAGCGCTCTGATGACCGATATTCTGAACCGTGCTGCCGCTCTTGGTTATCATACGGTAATTAGCGGACTAGTCGGAGGCAACGAGGCAAGCAGAAGGCTTCATGAGAAATTCGGCTTTGCTTACATAGGAGCTTTTCAAGAGGTTGGATTGAAGTTCGGAGAATGGCAGGACGTGCATTTTTACCAGCTATTCGTGAACAAAAAATCGTAAAAGTGCGAGTTCAAAAAGTCAGGTTTTCAGCACCGAGAAGGTTGGATGAAGCTAGGGACTGAGGAGCGGAGCGTAC
>NZ_JBHHMI010000042.1:0-19454 GCF_042136365.1 Paenibacillus enshidis
CGTTTTTGCTCACTTCCATGGGTAACATCTCCTTTATGGATATTGTTACCAATTACACGGAAGTTTAAACGCTCTCGAAGGAAGTACCTCAAACTCCAATTTACCGTTTGGTGTTAATAAGTCGATAAGCATTTACTGTCAACTCCATTATTTATTTTTGCGGATAATTCACCTAACATAGAACTATGATCCTCACACCTTAAGGCTCAAAGACTGTGCCAAGAGTGTTAAGTCACTAGGTTATCCTCTGATTCAATATTTCTTAAAATAATCCTTGAACATACAGCCTATTACAAATTAATAGCTTTTTCTTTTAACTTAGTACTTATCATAGTTATCATCCAATTAATTTTTTGCTGTACTCTTAAATCTGAGGCTTCTATTTGTTCTAATTTAAAGCGGCATAGTTTCAATTTTTCCTGACTGGTGTAGTGGAAGCAATCCAACATAAGAATGCAATCGTCACCAGAAACATATTCTTTCCGTAGTGTTAATTGAGAAGGCGTGCTGCAAGATAGAATAGAGCTTTCAAAATCCGAACGCTCTATAACAATTCTAGGGAAAATTGCAATTTTACTTTCAAGCTCATAGGCCTTTACCAAACCTGGGCCATACACTATATCGTTGTCATGATAAATTTTGCCCACTGCAATACCACCTCGGAGTAAAAGGCTGTACTGAGCTAATAGAGTTTGTGAAAACACAGAAAGAAGCTTTGTAATTTTGTTCATTGCACCACGCTCCTTCAGTCCAATGGAAAAGACCAGACTGTCGGAAATAGAAGTCATCATCATGCCTGTGATTTTTAACCTTTTTAGCATATCTCCCTGTCGTAGCACATAAGGAAGTTTTAAAATTGCACCTATATCCTCACACATCAAATCATTATTCACAAGATTCTTAAAACCTAAGATATCAATAAATGCTATTATTCTTTCTTCATACTTCATGATAGCCTCCAATTTTGGGGTTATATAATAATTCAAATTTTTTAATCCACATACATCGTGAAGAAATATAGGTCTATTTTTGTATATTTAGTTAATTCGAGAAATCCTTTGATATATTTTTATGTAATTGCCGGCAAGACCTAATTTTAACCCCTTCGGCTTATACTATATTTTGATAAGCATCAATTTCCATCTATGCGTCTTCCACTATCTCTGCCATTTGCTGATTCATGTATTCCTCACGGATTTGGTAAAGCGTCTTGCCGCTTTCTTTTAATACTGAAAAATCATATGTAGCAATATTGGACCATCCAAACACTTCTTTTAACCAAGCTAGTAATGATCTTTCCTTTCCGTCCACTAATATATTGCCGTTATTAAGCAAGGTTCCTTCATCGGTTCTTCCTTTTGCCACAATTATATCTCCTGGTTTGACAACTCCCCAACGAAGCATTTCATCAATTTTAGGTAGTGATCGGCGTTTGATGCCTTTGCTTTGTTTTATTCTCGATGGAGTTTTCTCCATTAAATTGACATAGTAATCATCATAGTTGGTTAGGGGCAGTAATTTTTCAGCCTTTAAAAATACTTCATTATTAATTTTATAAGGCGTGAGCTTAAAACAACTCATATCAACACCATTGCTATTTAACCAAGCAACTGCAGACAATGTCTGGTCATCATAATCCGATGCAACAAGAACAATCTTTTGTTTTTTATTGAAACTAGCTTCAGCACCATTAACTTTCAGAAATTCGTTTAGTTTCCTAAGTCCAAGCTCATATGAGGTCAGCTCACCAAGTTCAAATTCGCTTCTGTATTTTTCAATATAAGGTGCATAAACCTTTTTTACGAGATCATCAGCATCGACTACAGTCGCGTAACTTGCAGCATATCGGATGGCCTGAAATTCAAAAGCCTCTTTGCGGTTTTCAATATCTTTTCGATCTCTCTTAATTTCTATCAACACAATATTACCGTTATTATCAACAGCCGTAAGATCACTTCTTCCTAGACTTTCATTCTTCACTTGGCGTCCGACTATGAGCATTGACTCTTCATCATCACAAAGCATATCGATACTATTCCTTAGAAGTTCCTCTATATCATTTTCTTGCATTCCAAGTTCTGCAAACGTAACAGCTTCAACCTTTGATGCCTTTTTATTTTTTATACTGTACATTCTCTATTCCCCCGAATGACAAATTTATTAAGCGAATGCTGAAACCTACACTTCCTTTGATACCTTACTCTTTAAGCTATTGAGCTTAGAAAATCCCGGCTCTTATAGCCGATCCACTATGAATTGGATACCGGTCAGTACATACTAACACTCTTTTGGCTGCTGGGACTCTTATTCATCTTCCATCAAATCGCTCATCTTTTTGACATCATCAAAAGAGCAAGCTATATGGTCTAACGATTGGATATTAATATAAAGGGTCCTCTGAGTAATATTCACTGCTCCCAATAGAAAACAATACGCTTCTTTATTTACAAAATTTTCAATATTATGAACTGAACCTGTTTTATTATGTGAATTATCTATAATTTCTTTTCTTATTGAGCATTTGACATCTAAGTCTGAATTGTTAAATTTATCTGAAAAGTTTATCCAGTATTCATTCTTACTATTTTTTCTTATTATAGCCTTTCCATAAAAGACCTTTGTTTTCCACGCCTCTTCCTTATAAATGTTAGCGGCACCAAGTTCATTGAACAATGTGCCTAAAGAATATTCATAAGTCTTGCCAGACAGTTCAAGCGATACCTTTAAGCCATTAAAATCATTTTTCTTTTTAGCATGTATATATTTTCTCATTAAAGTGCTCAATAAAAAAAAATTGGATTTTCTTTGCGGTCTCTCGCTATCTTTTCCTGCTGTTGATGTACCTCTAAGGCTTGTTATTTGAGACGTTTGAGCCCTTCTATCATCATTTTTACCGTTAATTTTAGTTTCACTATGCCTTTTAGGCCGTTTTAAATGAAATATAATTTCTTCTCTAATTTTTGGTGCCTCTTTAAGCTCTGTTCGTTTTTTCTTCGTATCAGTATTATGTGGTCTCATTATTTCTGTACAATTGGCACTATGTTCACCATATACTTTGAAATGTTCACGAACCCTCATTTGCCACGGTTCTTTGTCCATGTTTACACAGGTAATTCGAGCAGAGCACTCCTGACAGCAGCATTTAAACTCAGTTTTATCATCAAGTTCCCCATTATCCCAGGCCTCATGCGCTTCTGATGCTGTCATAATTCTTTGTAATTTTAAACTAAACGCATATTCTACCTTTGCCATAAGTTCACCCAATTTCTATAGAAAATAAATAACTATGTGATAAAGCTAATAAAAAATTCCTCACTCTCTAAGCCGAACCCCTAACACCTTACTAGCCAAGTCTACCTGCTCATGATTCAAATCCACTTTAACCGCACCTAAACGTCTCTGCTCGCGCCACTGCATTAGATCCTCTTCTGTTTCCAATTTAAGCTCAGCAATCTCTGCTGCCCGGTCGAACATATACTTCGACGTGCACAGCACCGTATAAATCCCTCGCCCACCGGAAACGATCGGCTTCTCTCTCTTGATCCACTTCTCCACAGTAAATTTCACATACAGCTTATCTTCCGTACCCCGTCTGTAAGGACGCTCGGTGATTTCTTTACGCCGCACTACCTTCCAGTCAACCACTTTCCCATACCAGTGAATGCCGGTTTCCCCTGTGGATAAAAATTGACTTCGTGACTGATAAAGAGCAACATATTCTATTTGTGTTAATAACTTGTGGTCAGAGATATTTTCAAGAGGCATGTGGTAAAACCCGTGCTTTAATGCTAAATCTAACTGCGACTTTTCCCGCAACGAACCAACCATAACATTTTTGCCGCTCATTTGGTTCTGGTAATAGCTCTTCGTCCCCCGCGGCCGGGTAGAACGCTCATAGGCTTTCTCAGGACTATCCATGATGATCTCATCCAGGAATGCTTCCATCAGCTTTGTTGAGTTCGGCAAAAACGGAAAAGCCCCCACATTAATTAACTCAATGCTTTTGTAAAATCTATGCTCCTGAAACCGTTCCTCATCATGATATGGGAACAACACATAGGCACCAAACATGCTTCGTTCCAATTCACGACTATGAGTATCGGTGTACACTATTGCATCCCGGTAGCGATGCATCGTGTTGATGTCATCTTCCTCAGGACCCGGCATCCTGTAGTTTCTGAAATAAGACGTCCCCTCATATGCAGGATTCAAGCGATATTTGGCATCAAAAATATACTTATACTCCACCGCAGCTTCATTCTTTTTCAGTGTAAGTACATTGTCCGGCCTTTGGCCCAACGTTTCGCTATGATCGCCTTTTGGTAATGTATTGTAATAAAGGGTGAATATCTCCTCATTGACCGGGTTCCGATACACCATCTTGGCCTTCTGTGTTCTATCAAGGGTTACAAACAACCCCGTGCGATCGACCTTAATAATATCCTGGGTGAGAAGCTCATACTTCCGGCTAAGGAGATCATGAATTTTAAGAAAGCACCAATATTCATAGAGCTGCGCTAAGTCCTTCATGGAAATACGGAATAGATCGTTTTGAATGGACAAGCCTTTCATTATCATCAAATAATTCCGATACACTTCCCGATATCCCGGTGCCATTTGTAACACCAAAGAGATCGACATCTGCTTCATTTCGCCAACGTTTAGAAAATCCAGATTCAGTAGACGCTTTATTTGTGTTTGCATATATTCCAACCGCTTGGCCAACAACGGATCTTGTGAGCGGTTTTTCATCAATCTGCTTTTTATATCCTTCAACTTGCTCGAAATACGCAGCAGCACCCAACGCACAAAGCGATTCTCTATCGTGTTGTAGCTAATCTGCCGTTTCGTCTCCAATACACGGCTCGGGTAATAGCCTTGGTTGTTTATCGGTATGAAGCCAAGCTTCTCATCCGACACCAGCAGATGGGGACGTTTGGTTATAAAAGAGACATTTTCCTTCCCCACCTTCTTCGCGCGGGCTGCTTCTACAATTCGATTGTCTTTCTCCAGCTTAGAATGAGGAGAAGCCTTTATCCGCTCCACGGCTTGAACAAGCTGATCGAACACATGCTGAAGGATGGTAAAAAACTCAGTTAGACTTTGATTACGCGTCTCTTTAAGCCCGGTCAGATTGTATGTTTTTCGCAAAAAATCAAAGGATAGATTATAAATCTGCTGGTTCACATCTTTCAGGATCATCTGGTAATCATTTTTGTAGTCCATCTTTGCTGGAAAAACCTCAAGCTGAAGCTGAAAAATCGGCTGCCCATTCAATCTTAACTCCAAATCGGAAAGCCCAACTTCATTCTGAAAGTTCAGAATGCCAGATAGAATCGTATTGCCGAGAGGCTTAATCGATTGACGTAAGTTCATATTCTCGTGGTGAAAGGTTAGCGCTATATCCTGCTTCTTGTCGATAATGAGCTCATAGGACTGGGTCTCGAAAAATATCGGATAACTTGGGTCACCCATTTGCCATGGTGATAATTCTCCTAATTGAGGAGTAAATACAGATACCTTTTCAATAGACAGATCCGTGGAAAGAGTAGACACCTGCAATGAGGTATCTACCCATTTCCCTTCCTCCGTTCGATGAAGCTGCAAAAACTCCACCGTCGGATGAAACGGTTTGCCTTGAATATATAGATTGAACAGATTGGTCTCCACACGAAGAAGCTCAACGCTCTGACTAAGAGAGCCAATATGAGGTAAATCCATCTTCCTCCAACCTCCGTAACATGAAGGCGATTTTTCTAGCGGTTTGAGAATGCTTCGCCTCTTCATCTCCTTCACCAGAGCTCCATTTCTGGTAGAGGCCTGAAGCATCATCCATAAGATCATTTACTGCTAAATTCTTTCCTAGCGCTCCTTGCATCAGCTTTAGCAACACCCGTTTCACGGACAAGCTACTGCCCTGGACACGCGGAAGAATTTTCTGAAGAAGCTGCAAATCAAACGCCTCATCCTCAGTAAGCAATTGAAACCGTTGATTATAAACCATATAAAAACAAATGGAATCCCTAATCCGAAACCCGACCTGGGCATGAATCTCCTCTAGTATATTGTTGATCTTTACGAGCCCTTCTGTCGTTTTATGTACCAAATCACTATAATCCTGATACACATCTACCAACTTCAAATACTCGCTGCGTAAAAATTGATTATCGGCCACAACCACTCCTTGTTGCTCCGACCGAGGGTCACTTGGATACTGCTGTAAATTGATATAGTTAAACTCAATCGTATTGGCACGATCTAACACCTTTTTGCTAAAAGGATGCGTAGTCTCATCCATATTGACTGTTCCAATCAAATACACGTTATCAGGCAAAAATAAATCCCCATAGATCGGCTGATCCCCTGAACTTAAGGAATCTCGGTTAATCAAAGATGAAGTCACAATTCGATGGTTATTCCATTTTTGAGTTTCGATAATACTCAGCAAATCACTAAAATAATACTCCACCCTAGCCAAATTCATTTCATCAAGACAGATAAAATACGACTTATGTTGGTTCTCCGGTTGTGATGCCTTCACCAATACTTTCGCTAAACGGCCCGGACGAAAAGCTCCTGATAAGTCCTTGTAGCCCAGAAGATCAGATGGATCACTCCAATCCGGCCTTACTGGAATCAATGTGTATTGATCGTTACTCTCTGTTGCATCAAGTGCCTCAGCAAACAGCTCCACAAGCTTTGTTTTACCTGTACCGGATACTCCAGCCAGAATGACGAATGGTTTAGTCTTCAGAGATAAATACAGGTTCTCAATTAACCCCTTCGGATAATGAAACCCTCTTTGCTCGATATAAGCTTTGATTTGCTCAACTCGTGGCGACACCGTTAATGGATCCAATGGCTCGATCTCCTCATACTCGAAAGTAGGCTCATTCTCTTCTACTGGCTCGTGTGCCAGACTGTCCACATAAAGCTTATAGTTGTTCATCACATTTTCTAAATCAGCCAATAGCTGATCATCATCCGGAATAGAGCCCTGATCATAGCGCACATAAGCAACTGTTGATACCTGATAATCCCGCCCTAAACCGCTTGTGGTCAGGTAAATGTTGTCATCCTTTTGCATGCCTTCAAGTGGAAGCAGTCCCCGCATTTCGGTCACCTTTTGTTCAAGGTATCGGTAACCTTCTTTTTTGCCAAGCTCTTTTAGCGGAATGGTTACTCCCTGTAACAAGGTGAGGTATACTCTCTTCATATCCTCTGAAAATAGGTAAACGATGTACTCACCACGCTGTATCTTATCCGTAATTCGCTTATCCATAACGGCAATCCAGGGAATATTAGCCCAGTTACCCTGACCAATAGATCCTTGGATTTTATAGTTATCATCAATAAAGGGCAGCTTTCTTAATTGTTCCGGTATGGTTTGTCTAAGCAGCACGCCTAATGGATGATTAGCAAAAGCTTGTATTTTGGCGTCTAGGTAAGTATTTAAAATTTCTGATAAGGTATCTTGTAGTGAAAAGGCGGCTCCTAGCTCGTTAGATATCAGTTGGTTATTATAGCTGTCTAGCTCATTTAGCGCATATTCTTTTAATTCCTGAATTACATTGTCATCAAGCTGATCCATAATGGATGACTTAAAGGTAATAGTTTGTTGATCGTTATTGAATTCAAGTATCGATGATAACGCATCTATCGGTGTTTTAAGTAGTGTCCTCGTCTGCGCTAACGTATAATCATTCCAGTTTGAAGCTTCTCTCTGTGGCGGGGCATCTGCTGAATTCCCTGTACTACTCTGATGTCGGTAATATGCCAAAAACCGCTCAGCAATTTTGTTGAGCGGAAATATTAGATTGTGGTTCTCTTCATACTCATCGATAAGGGATAGAATAAGAACCATCTTATAGGATTTTTGTTTATTTCGGAATATATCAGAAAAATAATCGAGCATGTTGTTCCTCCAAGATTATGCATTCGCTATATTAGACACTATTCGAGAAAAGTGGGGTCTGTCAAATTCTGATTTCCCTTCATTATACGCCAGTTTGAATTCATCCAAATTAAAGCCTTTCACATCTTTTGAAAAAATCATTCGCTTAGTGGATTTTGTTGTGCCTTTTTGTCCATACGCACCTGCAATTATAGGATGGATATCTTCTGAGGTACACATCGAACAAAAAGTCGATTTTCCACTCCCAGTCTCACCAATCAGTCCAACAACTAATTGTTTCAAGATTTATACTCCCTTCTCACTTTACTTTTATAGTAAAATTTAATCAATTGTGATACAGCCATTCAACATTTATTATTTGTCTTCACCCTTCTCGCACACTAGGACGAAAATATTCCTATATACCAATAATAACCTATTTAAGAAATAATAGCTAAATAATATACCTAGTTCCACGAACAAGAGACCCCCGTAATTGGCAGGAGTCCCATCTCAATTCAGTCCTATTGACCTTATTTAATCACTTATCACATCTACCTGATTTCCTATCTCAACACCTATCAGGCCGATGCGTAGGCTAATTTGATTGAGACTATCATAACCAACGACCTCTTGCATGCCTGCAAGCGCTCTACCACCGACGGTCAGTTTCACACCCCCAACAACATCGGAGTACTTCATGGGTTAGGTTATTTATTATTCCACGATCTTCCGAATAGTTCATTCCCGTTAGGAGAAAGTTCTAGGACCTTTGTTTCCATTAATATTTTTTGACTCCCTGCTGTATATGCTTTTTTCTTATCAAATGAAATAAATATTTGCTTCTCTGATTGAAGGTACTTCTTCAATATTTTTTCTACTGCTACATCGGCAATTTGTTTTAAGACTACAGAATCATGAATTAGTATTGGCAATGCCGTTAGTTCCAGTACACTTAGATCATACACCACCATGTTCTTATAGAATGTACCTGTGCCAGTATCGTCAATAGTTTCAAACTTATACTGATTTTTATCAAAAGTAATAACAGGTGGTTTCTTTTGTTCAGAGTATATATAATCATTAATCTCCTGCATCTTGGTGTTAATTTCTATTTGAAGTAGATATAATTGATCTCTTCTCATTTGATCTCTGCGGGCTTTGGTATCATCTCTAGATGTTTTAAGACTTATTGAAGTTAAATAAGCTTTGTTTTCACTTTCCAATTTTTCGCTCATTTTTTGTATCTCTGAATATTTTGTTAGTATGGCTTTTGATAAATTTGGTATCTGAATAATTTTCTTAATACTTTCTTCAATCGTATCAATTTCATTTTGTGATACGGAAATTATTTTGTTCAACTCTTCTTTCTTTGCCTTCAATTCTGTCTTTAAAACGTTCCTTATCTCATAATGAAATTTCTCAACTTCTGCAATATTTCGTATATTAGCATCAGGAAAGAATCGTAACAAATCATCAAACTGTTCAGATCTTATTGGTGAATTTTCTTTCATGTTATTCTCGATAGTTACATATTGAGAATAATATTTGCTTCTCTTTCTCTTTGCAATGGAAAGTCTTTGTTTTAATTTGATAACTTCTTCTGCTTTTTCTGAATCAATATCTAATAAATTATTATCCAGATCTTTTGAAATTTGTTCTTTTATCTCTTCAAGTTGGGTAAGTTCTTTCAAGTTTTCATTATATTTTCGTTTACCAATCGAGGATACAAAGTTATACCTCTGTGCATTTCTATAAGCACTTAGTTCTGTTTCTCTTTGCTTTAATAAGTCCTCCAATTCCGAGATTACGCTAAACAATCCAAACAACTTTAATAGTGCATTTATTGGCGCTCCAGCAGCTTCATTATGAACAATATCTAAAGGACGCTTTTCATTTAGGTTTTCTTTCCCATAAATTCGCGAATATCTCCCAACTATATCTCGGAAACTAATATTTGGGAGGTGTATATTGTATCTATGCTTTAAAAATTCGCAATACTGAGAGAGAGGTATTTTTGATACAACATTATATGATTCGTCACACTCACTTACAAATTCCAAATCTTCGGTGTCTCTCAAAAAGTAGTATTTTTTTTCTTGAAATATAAAGCAAAACTTTATTGTATGTTTGCCCACATGTCTTTGAATCTCTGCGGACTTTAAAATATAATCTTTCCCACCAAATACAAAATCTATAATCATTAGAAACGTAGACTTGCCAATGGAATTACTCCCAATGTCATCTCCTAATACAGTATTTAATGTAGGAAGGAATTCAACTCTCTTCTGTTTGAACTGATCGCAAATAATTTCAAATAACATTGTTAACTCTCCTCGAATCAAAACTGTATTCTATTTTTCCTAATGCATACAGACAATCGAGTGCATCTAGAAATTCGGTGATATTTCGAAATTTACTGATGACACTAGAATATAAATCAGAGAGGGAAAAATCCTTATCATTTTCTATTTCATTCATGATAATGGGAAGTTTACTAATAATACTTTCATTATAAGTATATAATTTATTGGGAAATTTCATGAAACACCTCACAACTCTGAACAAAATACGATATGACTGCTTCGCAGGCTTCACTTGATGAACCATTTGATTTGGATTTCAGCCATTTTACGAGTGCTTCAAATATCTCACTTTTACTAACAATTTCTTCATCACATTTTAAGAAGCTTGATCTAACTTCAGAAGCAACTAAATCAAAGTTTAATTTATTCTCTTGATCTAAGTTCTGAAATGTTTCTTTAATTAGATTGAAATAAACACAAACGTATGTTTCTATTTTAGCTTTCAAAATGGAATATGTCATCTCAATCTTACTAGAAATTTTTAATGCCTTATATTCCAACTCCATTTTTTGTAGCGTTACAGGATCAATACTCATCAATGAATTGATAACTAATACTATTTCTTCTTCTACGTCTTGATGTGAGGTGGATATCTTGGCTTTAGAAGCAGCCAATAGACGTTTCTTGATCTTAACTAGTTTCAAATATTCTTCTTTAGTCTTATGATCGTCATAATATCCATGACAATCCTTACACAGAGCTACTTTATTTTCAAACTCTTCGCAGTTAGTACCTAGTCTTTCAAGCCCCTGAAGTTCTTTTACTTCATGGGGGATTGGACTATTCGGATATATATGTGCAATTTGATACTTTTTGTTCATACGTTTACCTTTTTGTATGAGCAAGTAATTTCCACATAACGGACATATTCCATCTACCTCTAGCAAATGTGCATTATCCGTATTTTCTGTGATAGAGACTCTTGCTATGAGATAAGGATCATTTAATTCTGGCATTTCCAATATAGACCCTCCATGACTTTGAATTAATGCTTTATATTTCTTTTCTCAAAATGAATCTGCCTTCTCAGCACCGCAACGCCTTTTATGTTTCTATTACCATCCTTTTCGTATCTTTCAATTCTTCCAAAAAAGGTTACTTCTATAGGCTCAGCTTTTCTCTTGGCTTCATCTAATTGTTTCAAAAAATTGGTGAACATCGGTTTAAACAGTTTGATTTGCGTAAATGTCTGAGAAGTGGTTTTTGAGGATATGGATGTCTTCATTAATTTAATATGAACCCACTCGTATCCATTATTATCTACATATGGTTGACCCGTTGAAGCATAAACTCCTCTTAAGCAAACCAGTTCTTTTGGTGATTTTGTTTGGAATTTTTCATAAACTTTATCCCACTCTTCAAAATATATATCCATCCACCTTGCCGTGATTCCAAAAAACTTAAACTCAAGATAATTCTGAACTTTATTTTGCTCAAAATATTTAGATATTTTTGCGAAAGCTCTTGCTGAGTTTATGTAGTCTGATAGTTCGCCCTTACTATTTGAATAATTCCCCGGTGATTTTTTAGTTTTAGGATTCTCCGATTTCTGCTTTTTAGGTATTAAGTCTTGAGATAATAAATCCATTAAAGATTTTTTTAATTCAACAGGGATGTTAACCCTAATAACAGTTTCTTTATCAAGGACAACACCCGCTACTTTGCTCTTACGAAGTGTCTGAGTTTGGTTGTTAGATTTATTATAAGGACATTCTCCACCGTCATATTCTAAATGGTTCTTCTTACCTTTTTTCAATCGTAAAATTGGTGCAACATATTTGTCCTGCTTTATATACGTTCCTACAAAACTTAAATCAACATGACAAAACTCACATTTAAGTGATTCATTTAAGGTTTCATCCAATTGAATATCATCGACTGATACTCTTCCAGCAGTAGGGTGTAGTGCCCAATTCATCTTCATTTTTGAACTCATACTAGCCCTCCACATTTTGGTTTGAAATACTTGATGTTTCCCGCTCTGTTTCGCTACCGGAATCACGATTTAGCGATGTGCTAAATCTACAATAATCATAGCCTATTTAAGTTTTAAACTCCAGAAAATATTCCTATTTTCGACAAATAGAAAGACCCCTGCAAGCGGCAGGAGCCTCATTTTTAATTAGTCCTATAGACCTTACTCAGTCAATATAACCATGTACACCTGATTTCGCACCCCACACTTATCGTCCTGATAAACTGGGGAACTTGATATTGTTCGGACGAACATCAACTCTGCCAATGATTATCCAAAACAATTTCTTCCACTGATCAACGGAAGCCTCATCGAATACCCTCCGCTCAATTAATTACTTGGGTTCAATAGCGTTGCATTAAATATCCATGCATATTAGGTAAATGGGTTCATATCTAAAATCAGTTATATATTTACAATTGTTGCCCTCTTCCTTGTGCCAAAAAAATCAGTATCTGCATGAGAGCAAGTAATCCCATCATTTGGGATATATTGGTTTTCAAGGAACACCATGAATCGGGTTCATCATCGGGCTACTTTTTGACGCCCCTTGGAGCGACGTAGCGGTTTTCGGTGAATGACTTCCCGAAATGCTTCCCAGGAGCGGTATTTCATCACGTGCAGCAGTCGGGCTACTTCTCGCAGTGACTTGTTGGTTTCAAGCTCCATCTTGGTTAACAACAACAATGCATACGCAATGAGACACATCCAGATTTGATTCCACACGGCTTGTTCCTGCTCACCATAAAAGCGGGTTAGCTTCAAATGTTGTTTGATCCAGCGGAAAAACGTCTCTATTTTCCAACGATTGCGATACAAGTCGCCGATTTCCTCAGCGGTGAGATCAAAGCGATTGCTCAGGATCTGAATCCGGTTACCCTTGAGATCCAACGTTTCGATGACGCGAAACACCATGCGGGTCTGCTTCTTTCCCTGACCGAGCTTCACCATACGATCACTTGAAATGGGAGAGTCCGGGGCTAAGTCAAACTCATGGAGCGTCTCCATCACCGCGTTGTCCTTCAAGCGCGTGACAAAAAATATCCCATTCAGGCTGTATGCATTGAACTTGTCGTAATCCACATAGCCCCGATCAAAGATATACGTGACGCCTTGATCATCGATCAGCGTATCCATCTGCGTGCGATCCGCGGGTTTGGCGGGTGTAAGCTCTACTTTGTCGGGATATACGTTGTCCGGATCGCGAAAGGCTACACGTACATGAAGTTTGATCCCCGCTTTGGTTTTTCGGTATTCTGCCACTTGTATTTTTGGAGACAGAGGCTCACCGTGGTGGAATCCAGCAATTTGACCTCCCCGACACGCGAAGGATGGGGATGACTTTGCTGTGAAATTTGTTGGACCAGATCACAAAATAGCTGCTGAAGAATCTCGGGTGACAGTTTGTTATTCTTTCGGGAAAGCTGGGAGGTGCTGATGCAGCGCAGACCAAGTTCCTGCTGGAAGGCTTCGTTATGACAAAGATTCGCCGCGATATCTCGCAGCCCCCGATGCTGCTGAAGCTGAGCGTCGATGAAAATCAGTAGATAAGCCAGCGTATCCAGCTTTTTCACGTAGCGATCCTCACCGGTTTCAAGTGTCCAATTCGAAATGAGGATTGTATTTAAGGGAGCTACCCATTTACGAAATGATGAAAATAGTGTATCCTTGTCCATGCGTGATCTCCTATATTAGGGATTTGGACAGGATTACCTGCTCCCCTAATTATGGAGATTTTTTGTTGAAAGGACATGCATTTTAAGGATGATTTGGAACGAAATAGTTTTTTTCGATGTGAAATTTTTATTCAACGCTATTGATAAATTAAACAACTTTCGGAAATGTGAAAGTTCCATTTCATTTTTATTTTGAAACTGCCTATCAGCAAAATAACACTTCTCAATAATACTAGAAACATATGTACCTAATATTTTTTCTTTAAAGAAACCCATCTTAGTATTTTGATCCTTTTCTCCAGAAAGCTTTTCATACCTACTTTTTAATTTTTCAAAGTCCTTGTCTAGCGACTGACTAAAAGTAGTAGAAGTAACCTCAAATGAATATTCGAAATAGATTGAACAATGGTTAAGATCTAAATCCATAATATAGTCAGCAAAATCCCCAATCTCTTCATTAGTCTCATAATCAACTCTTAGCTGAACGACTGTTGGTAAAATAAGAAGTTTCTCTTTCCCAGGAGCTGCATCTAAACAAAAAAGATCATTTACTATCGCTTGAATTGTTTTCTCTCTATCATCATTTTTCTCAAAATGATTGATAAAGATTGAGTATGCCTGATCAACCCATTCTTTTGAGAGAGTTACAGGTATATCAGAAACACAAAATTCCGTTTTCGAGGAATTTAATATATTTTCTAAAAGCTCAATTAAAGATGTCTTCCCGCTGTTGTTTGCACCAGCCAACAAAGTGACGTCATCAGCCAATGATAGCGATGTCTCTATAAACCGTCTGTAATTTTGTATCGAAACTTTTTTTAGCTTCACAAAAATCCCTCCATAGACATTAAATATGTTGGTCTTGGTAAAATAGATACTACATGTCTATAGTACCATACAATCGTGAAAATATTGGAATAAATGTGCGAATTTTGTCTATGTATGAAACAAAAAAACGCCTTACAAAGGCGCTCTCTTGAAATTTCAATCTAACGATTTTAGGCTAATTAATACTCCCTCCCGACGTGTCTACACACTCGACGTCAAAACCAAGGTCCAGCACGACCGAAACCTCAATTGTTTCCTTTAGAACCTTATTTTTGAAATCGGGGCCATCCTTCGTAAAAGTCATGAAACCCGCAAAGTGTTGAAAACAAAGGATTTCTACGTATCTATTCGTTGCATTCCTACTACGGCCTCCACATGCACCGTATGCGGAAACATATCCACTGGCTGCACCTCGATAGTCCTATATCCCCCATCCTCAAGTACCCGCAAATCCCTTGCCAGTGTCGAAGGATTGCAAGACACATACACCACCCGCTCCGGCTTCATCTCGAGGATCGTGTCCAGCAGCCTCGGATCACAGCCTTTACGCGGCGGATCGACAACGATCACATCCGCCTCAATGCCCTGTTCCTTCCAGCGCGGGATGACGTCCTCGGAGGCGCCGACCTCGAACTGGACATTGCTCAGGCCGTTCAGTTCGGCGTTGCTGCGTGCGTCGTCGATGGCTTCCTTCACGATCTCGACGCCGTACACCTGATCCGCGTGCTGCGCCAGGAAGAGCGAAATTGTGCCGATGCCGCAGTAGGCGTCGATGACGGTCTCCTTGCCGGTCAGGCCGGCGTATTCTACCGTCTTGCCGTACAGCACTTCCGTCTGCACCGGATTGACCTGATAGAACGAGCGGGCTGAGATGGCGAACTGGACGTTGCCGATATAGTCATAAATGACGTCCCGGCCCCACAGCACATGCGTCTCGTCGCCGAAAATAACATTGGTCTTCTTCGTGTTGATGTTCTGCACGATGCTCGCCACCGCCGGGATCTGCTCCCGGATGCTGCCGATCCACGCGTCGCGGTGCGGGATGTCGCGGCCGTTCGTCACGAGCACGAGCATGAGCTCGCCGGTGCGGAAAGCAGTCTTCACGACGACATGCCGCAGCAGGCCGTGTCCGGTCTCCTCGTTGTAGGCGCTAATGCCAAGTTGGCTGCCGATCTCCTTGACGCGGGCGACCACCTGGTCGTTGCGCTCGTCCTGGATGAGGCACGCCTCCATGTCGATGATGCGGTGGCTACCGCGCGCGTAGAAGCCGCCGATGAGGCCGCCTTCTGCCGTACCGATGGGCACCTGTGCCTTGTTGCGGTAGCGCCAAGGGTCGCTCATGCCGAGTGTCGGGTTCACTACAACACCCGCATCACTTCCCGGTTCGCCAGCCGCCCCGCTGTTGTCCGCTACCTCCAGCTTCCCGATGCGCTCCAGCACGTCCACGACATGCTGCCGCTTCCAGGCCAGCTGCCCTTCGTAGCTCATATGCTGAAGCTGACAGCCTCCGCACTGGTCATAGATCGGGCAAGGGGCTGCGATCCGGTCGGAACTGGCCTGTACTACGTCCAGCAGCTTGGCATAGCCGTATTGCTTCTTCGTCTTCAGCACCTTGACGCGAACCTTTTCCCCGGGCAGGGCTCCGCCTACGAAGAGGGTATACCCCTCAATCCGGCCCACACCTTCGCCGTCATGAGTCATGCCGATGATGTCGATCACGGCTTCATCGTTCTTCTGCACAGGCACCCCAGCCTGAGCCGCAGTAGCATGTCCACTCACAGACGCATCACGGCCACCATGAACCTGCAGATTTGCTCTATCTCCAGCAGCAGCCTTCGCTGCGCCTTTATTCTTCTCCCCGATTACCGCTTCGCGCTCGCTATGAGCCGCCACCTTCGTTCTACCCTTATCTCCTGCACCAGTCTCCCGAACCGCCTTATTCCTCTTCCCGTCTACCGGCTTTCTTCCATCAGCCCGCATCTCTGGCTGGCTGTTCCGGCGGCTTTTTCCACGGCCGCTACGGTGGTTGTTCATCTCTCAGGTCACTTCTTTCTCCATATGATAATTACAGTATTGCCCCATACTTATCTTCCAACTCGAAAAATGCCGCCCTCCCCAAGGGAGCAACGGCATACCTTCGTGGTACCAGCTTTCATTGCAACGATACTTCCGTCCGCCAACGATCAGCGGAACACATGCAAATGCCGGGGCAGGTTGCGGAAGGTGGCTGGCAGCGTACCGCCAAGCTCACCGTCCAGGTTAAGCAGCACATGGCCCGGTGAAGTGACTTCCATATAATCCGTCTTGAAATGCACGATTTTCTTATCATTCACATGCTCGCCGCGCAGCGCCAGGGATACCAGCCGGATCATCTCGGCCAGATTGCACTTGCGCACCGCGATCACGTCCAGCAAGCCGTCATCAATTGTCGCCCCCGGCGCCAGCTTTTCAAAGCCGCCAACTGAGTTCGTATTGGCGATGAAGAAGAGCATGAACTCGTCATGCAGCTCCTCCTGCCCTGCCGCCCGGATGTTCAGCTCCTGCGGGGCGAGGCTGACCATCTTCTCAAGGCCTTTCCAATAATAGGCCAATTGCCCGATCATGGTCTTCAGCTTGCTCGGCACCTCATAGGTCAGCTCCGTCAGCGTGCCGCCGCCGGCGATGTTAATGAAGTATTTGTCATTGGCCTTGCCGATATCAATCGGCTTCGCCTCCTGCTTGATGACAAGGTTACAGTAATCCTCCCAATATCTCGGGATGCCGAGCGCACGCGCAAAGTCATTCGTCGTTCCGACAGGAAACACGCCAAGCGGCGGGCGGTTCTCCTTCTCCGCCATGCCGTTGATGACCTCGTACAGCGTACCATCGCCACCGGCGGCAATCACCAGATCATAATCGCCGCGCTCTACCGCATCTGCGGCAGCAGCCGTGGCATCGCCTTCGCCGGTTGTCGCATGGACCGAGGTCTCGATGCCCCCTTCGTCGAGGCGCTGCAGTATATCGGCCAGACGCCGTTTCATTTCCTCACGCCCTGAGGTGGGGTTATATATCAAGCGAGCTCTCTTCATTCCGTTACTCCACCTGTGTATTCGTATTTATCAACGTTTTTTCATCATCCAAGGGAGGTGTGCAAACCTCTAATGCTCACAACCTGTCAGGCCATGAGCGAATGTCATTTTTTACAGCTTCCTTTAGAATATAATGATAACGAAAAAAATCGCATTTTACAAACCGTATACCATGATTCCGTGCCAGGAAGAGCGCATTATTCACGCTATATTCCAGAGTGCACAACAGGTACGCTATGACTCAGGCAGTTAATACTGTCCATTCTTCCCCGCCGCACGCAAAAGCCCGGATATCTGCTGCTCCATCCATATCTTCAGCAGCGGATGCGGCAGCAGCGCTTCTCCCGAATAACGGTAGTCCAGCCCTTCCAATCTTCCGGGAATGACCTTGGCGGTGAAGAAGCCTGAGCTGAGGAACAGGGGGAAGACGATCACGTCATATCCCTTTTCCCTGCTCCAAGACTCCGCCTTGTCCCTTACGCTGTCCGGATTCAGCAGAGCATAATCACATGCCGTGCCGCTGATCGCACTCACATCAGCCGCCAGGGAGGACATACCCCGCTCCCAGCGCTGCCGGAAGCCGTCGTGCACGCTGCCGTGTCCTACCAGCAGCACCACCTCCCGCTCAGGCTGCAGCGACATGCCGCGCACCTTCTCCCACACCATTGCCGCCACATCGGGACCGTGGTCGATGGGGGTGCCGAAGTATACACGTGCGCGAACCCGAAAAGGCTCCAGATCTGTTGCCTTCTCTGGAACCTCCTTAACGCCCAATGCATAGCTGATTTCGTCCACATGTGTGCTGCCTGACGAAACGAACAAAGGCACCACGAGCAAATCCGTGGCACCCGTTTCCTCCAGCCGGTCGATGCCGTCCTGAATAAGCCTTCCCTCCACATGCTCCAGAAAAGACACTGCTACCGGGCAACCGTCCGGCAGCTGCAGCTGTCCGGCGGCCTCATCCACCAGTTGAACCCAAGCGGGCGCAGGTGAACCGTGGCTGATGATCAGAACGCCCGGCTTCATGTTAACGGCCCAGCCGTTCCAGCGTCATTTTATAACCGTCATTGCCGTAATTCAGGCACCGCTTTACGCGGGAAATGGTAGCCGTGCTGGCTCCGGTCTCGGCTTCGATCTGATTGTATGTGCTGCCTTTGCCCAGCATGCGCGCAACCTCCAGACGCTGGGACATGGACTGAACTTCATTGATCGTGCACAGATCATCAAAGAACACATAACATTCCTCAAGATCCTTAAGCGTCAAAATGGCCTCAAACAATTGGTCAATACTCTTATCATTAAGCTTCTTCAGCTGCATAGATTATCATCCCCTAGGAATACTTGTAGCTTCATTGTAACTGAGGGACGGACAGTTTTTCAAGCGTTAACGGTTTCACGCATTACAGAACAGAATCGTCAACAACTCATGACCCAAGTCACGAGCTTGTCTCTGCCTACTTCGTAGACAGTGTTTGCGCTTCGCACAAGCCTTTTAGACTTATTCCTAACCGGTAGTGCGAACGCACCTTATCGTGCTCCTACCTTAGCGTGTTGGAACATCAGGACGGTCGACCTCGCCCCTACAACAAGAGCTATACTCCTGCTGTACCTGTACCGATGTACTCGATTCCTTTGCGGTACAGATTC
>NZ_JBHHMI010000043.1:0-18533 GCF_042136365.1 Paenibacillus enshidis
ATATTCGTTGCCGTTGCCGGCAGCTTGCTGCCATTGCCATCTCCGTTGCCGGAGTCGTCTCCGTTCACCGAGTCACCCGAGGTGCCGGATTGGCCTGTTCCTCCAGCTCCACCTGATCCGCCGGATTGGCCGGAGTCTGTGGAACCGGAATCAGAACCTCCCCAGCCCGGGTTGTTCGTTCCGCCGTAAGAAGGGCCATTGCCCGGTTCTCCCGGAACGCCGGAGTTGCTTCCACTTCCGCCGCCAACGACGATGTCTTCAGACGGCTGATCCGGGTTGTTCAGGTTATCCCCGGTTACTTCAGCGGTGTTGCTGATGGTTTGGCCGTTCTGTCCTGCGATCAGCTTCGCCTGGAATACAACCGTATGCCAGTCCGTATCTGTCACATCGCCGAATTGACCGCTTACGTTACCGTCAACATAATGCCCTTTATCGCTATCCTGTGCATCGGTTACGGCAACGCCGTCCACCTTTAGCGAGCCTGGCACATATTGCAGTTCAGTGCGCAGGACGTCGGAAATTTCCAGATTCGTGACCACACTGTCCTCGATAGTGTTACGCGTACGAATCGTATACTCAATCACGTCACCGATCTGGATCGTGCCGCCATTGAGGTCGTTCGCTGCTTTCTCGGATTCCATGACAGGAGTCGTTTCGCCGATTGTAGTTTCTTCGCTTGGGCGATCCGGGTCATCAAGATTATCCCCGTCAACTGTACCAACGTTCTTAATCTTGTCGCCTTTGTCTCCCTTGACAACCTTCGCTTCGAATACCAGCGTATGCCAGTCGGTATCCGTTACCGTACCGATGCTGCCTGTTACCGTGCCATCGACATATTTGCCTTTATCGCTGTCGTTGCTATCCGTTACCGTTGCGCCATCCACCTTCAGCGTACCCGGCACGTATTCCAGCTCTTCCGGCAGATCGTCGGAAATGACCATGTTCGTTACACTGCTGTTTGAAACGGTATTGCGGGCACGGATCGTATACTCGATCGTATCGTCAACTTCGATGCTGCCCCCGTTCACATCTTTCGCTGATTTCTCGGATTCAAGTTTTGGAGAGCTAGAATCATTGTCGTCGTCATCATCCGAGCCGCCACCGCCGCCTGAGCCTCCGTCATCCGGATCATTAGGGTCTGTAGGCGGATCTACTGGTGGTGTTGGCGGTATTTCAACCACTACCTTATCGGTAGGTTCACCCGGTACGGTAATGTTATCCCCGTTGACTTTCCCGGTGTTCTGAATCGTTTTGCCGCCTTGACCGTCCTGGATCACCGCCTGGAACTCCAGCGTATGCCAGCTCGTATCCTCGACATTGCCAAACGAACCATACACTTCACCAGATACGGAATGTCCGGCATCGTTATCCTGCGCGTCTGATACAGACACGCCGTCCACCTTCAAGCTACCTGACACGTATTGCAATCCCGCAGGCAAAGTATCCGTGATCGTCAGATTTTCCAGATAGGTATCGTTCACAACACCTCTCGCACGAATCGTGTAAGAAATGGTGTCTCCCACTTCATACGTTGCCTTGCTTGCATCCACATTCGATGCGAACTTCTCCGATTCAATTTGCGGATTGCGCGGATATACCTGTACTTCTTCTCTTGGATGATCCGGCGTCTCCACATTGTCGCCGCCTACCGTGGCGATATTGATGATATCCTTACCGGCTTGGCCCGGTTTGACAACAGCCTGGAATGCCACTGTATGCGCATTCGTATCCGTGATATCTCCAAGTTTGCCAACAACCTCACCGCTGACATGATGACCGGCATCATCGTCTTCACTATCCGTAACGGATTTGCCATCCACCGTCAGACTGCCTGGCACATATTCCAGCTCTGCCGGAACCACATCTGAAATGGTAAGGTTTTTCACCGTAGTGCCCACATTGTTATTACGGGTCTGAATGCTGTACAGCAGTGTGTCTCCCACTTCAGGATGCTCTGTGTCGGTATTTCCGGACGCTTTTTCCTGAATGGTTACCGTTTTATTGGATTCCAGCATAGGAAACGTAATGGGTGTTGTCGTTAAATTGGTTTCCGTCTGCTCTTCTTCTTCTGTCAACAAGTTTTCGTAGTTGACTTGCGCCTTGTTGTTAACAGATTTCACTGCGTAATCATTCAGCACTTTCACCTTAAATTGCACAGTAACTCCATTGCCCAGCTTGCCGGTATTGGCCAGATCCCCAATTTTGATGTTAATCTGTTTTCCGTCAAAATCACCTTCATCGGTATCGTTGGCATCCGTCAGATTTTTGGTCGCAGAGCCATTATTCAAGACCATCGATCCAGGGACATATTCCGTTCCAGCCGGGATGGCATCCGTAATGGTTGCATCGGCCGCGATGTCCCCGCCTTCGTTCTTGACATTAATCGTATACGTCAGCTCACTGCCAGCTTTGACCTCACCCGGCGGATTAACCGTCTTGTTGGAGGTTACACATGGCTCTGTTCCGAGGAAGATGTCATCGAGGAAGTTGCCGTTGCCTATACCCCCACTGGCTGAGCTAACAGCCTCGAAACCAAACCTTGTTACCGTTTGTCCTGCAGGAACCGTATAAGTACCCGTGTAAGTTCCCCATGCCTTGTTTCCATCACTCATTTGTTCCTGTACAACGGTATCGTATGGATTAGCAGTAGCCGCTCCAATGCGGAGCTGCATGGTGTCAACACCCGCCCGTCCCATATGGGACAAGCGCCAGTGGATGGTTTGTCCAGGTACGGTCGCCACATCCTGATACAACATGCCATTTTCAAAGGCATTCAATTCTGCCCACCGGTTTCCGTCCTTGATAGGCCAGTTTTTTGCTGTCGCAGGAAGATTATCCTTCCAGTTCCAGATCTCAATGATTTTCTCGCCACCGCCATCGTCGGTAGTTTTCCATGAAGGCACTTCAGATTCCTTGAAATAGATACCTCCACCAATACCGTTATACGCCGTGCCTCTGGCAGGCCCTTCCTCAAAGCTGCCGTTCAGCAACGCTACCGGAGCCGCACAAGGACTATCCGCCGCCTGGGTTGCAGGGGTCAGGGATGGTTGCGAAAAAGGCAACATTCCGAACACCAGCATAAATACAGAAAATTTAATAAAAAGACGCTTGAATACGCTTGTTTGTCGTGCGGAGCGGGTATTCACCAATTGTCTCCCCCCAAATTGTTGTTTTTCCAGATCACGGGAGCTTGGCTTGACAGTGTCATTCCCTTCTCCCCAGTTCCGATCTTTTCTGATTTTGACAAGTACCCGGTTGTATGTATACGTTTGCTCTAGTTGTCCAACGGGTGAATAGCAAGCAATCCTCCCTCCGGAAACAAGTTATACCAGATTGCCGGCAACTATAGCGCAACTTCGTCCCTCCTTTTTTCCGGCATCATATTTCAATTTTTAACCAATGTTCAGGGCATAGTATAATTCAGCAGGCAAATATAGACAATATTTTTGCCTAAACATGCGTAATTTGTCATAAGTCCCAGAACTAAAAAGCATCCCCAACATGAGACAAACGTCCCCTAAATCATCCTTATGTCTCACATTGCAGCAGACTTGACTTAAAATTCGCATGATAGACTTGTTATAGATGCTACTTTTTGCGCTAGATTTGCTCAGGAAGAAAGAGTAAGATCGTATTGTGAAAATATAGAAAATACAAGCACTATATTTCAGAAATTTAGACTTGCATTTATATGTAAAATCCAGGAGGGAAGGCATATGCGCAAAGTCGCAGGCATTTTATTAGCAGTAGCTGGAGCGGGCCTGCTGGCGGTCGGGGGCATGCAATATGTCCAGCATCAAGCCAGCCTGAAAGAAGCGATGGCTGAAGCCAACGCGCTGGTCGGCCAGCCAAGTGTGTCGGAAGAGACACGGCTGACTAAAGTATCAAGCCCCGATCCCCTGATCGATAGAAGTGAATTTAAGCCGCAGCAGAATGACGTGATTGGATTGCTGGAAATCCCGAAGCTGAATGAAGACCTTCCGATTATTGAAGGCACAGATGAGGAGATGCTTGCACGCGGAGTCGGGCATTACGGCACTACTGCGTTTCCTTCGGACAACGAACAGATCCTGCTGTCCGGGCACCGGGACACCGTGTTCCGTAATTTCGGCAAGCTGGCGGTCGGGGACCGTTTTATCGTCAAGCTGCCCTATGGTACATATGAATATGAGATTAAAAGCACGGATATTGTGGATAAAGACGATACAACTGTGATTCGCAAGATGGGCACCGAGGTGTTGGTGGTCTCCACCTGCTATCCGTTTCATTATGTAGGCAGTGCGCCTGAACGCTACATTCTGTATGCTTATCCGGTCGATCATGTGAATTCTTGAAATGATTACTCTGCATGGAAGGGGTGTTTGGGATGGACGAAGACTTGAAAAAAAGGTTAAAGGAATCCATACAGCAAATGGAGCAAGGGAAGACAGTGCGCAAGTCGATGAACGACCTGAAGCCGTCAGATCGATGAAACGAATCGGCTGCCTTCTTAAATCCCCCACACAGATTGGGTAATTCTTTAATAACCTATAAAGAATACAATGTGCTGTAGCTGCCAAAGCTAATTATGGTATTTCACAAAAAGGGGGATTGACATGAAAAAGTACTCCGTGGTTGAAAGTTGTGACCATATGGAATGTGGGTACAATAAAGTCACTCCGATCATTGATACTATTTCCTTGGATTCCGCCTACACGACTGCCAACGAATTAAACAGGACTTCAAATAAACGTTGCCCTTTATGTGGAGACCTATTAGGATATTTTCCGAATCAGGAAGATGAGTAAAATGAGAAACGCCCTTACTGTTGAGTAAGGGCGTTCTTCGAGGCCCACCACGGGGCATTTTCTGAAATTCCGAGGCCCACCATGGGGCATTTGTTGTGAATCCGTTTATCTAGTATTTTGATTTTATCTTTTAGAGTCCGGAATGTCAACACCTTTTTACCTAGATAATTCATCTTCTCCAGAAGGCGACTCCCACGCTTCAATGGCAGCCTGGATCTTTGCGTACCCATCTTTGCGAACTTCTTCCCTGGTTTTAATGACTCTGGCGGTTGCGCGGTCAACTTGGGCTTTTGCGTTAACCCAATCGCTTAGCAATTGGTACCGATCAATGCCATGTTTAGCAAAAAGCTTACGCGATATTTTAAAATGACGAGTATCATTATAAAGCTGATAAATGAGTTCGTTCTTTGTATTCTGAATTGTAATGACTGGCCGATGAAGATGATCAAACTGCACATCCGGATCTTGAAGCTCAGGCAATGTATCTTTAAAGCTATCGCGTAGGAATTCATTGAAAAACGTGGCTGCATGTAATCCGTATATACGAAATCCGTCTTTTACCCGGAATTGCTGGTCCCTTGACAGCTTTGCAATTTCTCTTCTTTCGGTGCCAGGATTATAATGTCTGACTGCTTGTAGCCGTTTCCTACTAATGCTTATTATTTGATCCATTAATACAACCGTTTCTCCACTCAGAAAATCAACATGGCCAATATTAAAGGTTAGGCCAGTCTCTAGTGTAGATACGGGTTTGAAGCTCGTTGTAGGAATAACACTTATATTGTCCCTCTTCCTATGCTCTTCCCATACAATTGCATAATGAGCGTCGTCTAATTCTGTACCGAGTCCTGCAAAGTTCACCCGAACGATCATAAATCGACTAGCTTTCGGCAGATGTAAACCACGATCATCTTTTCGTATATGATTTTTAGCTGAATCTACATACCGGCTTATCCTATTTAGTGTATCTTCCGATTGTGGTAAGTAGCGCAGTTTCCGGAGGAAATCTTCGAGCAATAGCGTCACTTCTTCCCAACTATATTTCCCTTAATAATATCATATTATCATTACCCAAAGGTTCTCGGAAACGCCCTATAGGGTATATTTCTGTGAAATAAATTCTATCGTATCTTGGAGAAATCGTATTTCATCTTTACAATCATTTTGAATATTGATAAGGAGGAACAGATATGGTCAATGCATTGGAATCATTAACAGAACCACTAATTCGAATACGTTTAGAATTACTCTACAGCGAGCTTCTGGAGAGTCACACGGACTATAAGCAGCTATCTGTTGAGACGAATGAGCATTTTAGATCAATTTGTGAAGCTATTCCCGATCAACTTCAACATACGGTGTTTCTGTACGAAGATGCCCAAATTTCTCTTCAAACCATCTTAGAAAGAAGTATATACTTACAAGGTTTCAAAGACGCTTTGCAGCTCTTTAGTGAATTGTATAATTCCGATATTTAAGAATTGAAACGCCTTAACGGAGGAAAAGGAGAAAAAGAGTCTGATTATGCTTGAACTCCTTTACGATCAATATTGTGATCAACACGATAGACATGTTCTCTCATGCGTTGTGTTGATTCATGTATCGCTTCAGCTCCATATCTTTCGACCATTTTGTTTCGGCCTTCCCTCATTGCGGAAGCAATCTCTTCTTTCGTCAGGTTGGCGGGGAAGGGGAATGCAATCAATCCTTGAAAAGGATCTTTTGAATTACACAATATCATCATCTCCCTGAGTGATACACGAAACACTATGATCCAAATTGCACAAAACCCTGTCAACACAAGCACAAACCAGCAGTTTTTTTGCCATACTTAGATGGAAAGAGCATCGAAAATTCAAGGACGGTCTGAGTTGCTCTGGTTCTTTAAAGCAATAATCTCAGACTCAGACAATCCTGAGGCCTTTGCTATAATTGAGATATCCACTCCGAGACTAAGAAGCTCTACGGCCATCTGAGCAGCTTTCTTTTTCGCACCAAGGGCTTCGCCTTCAGCTAACGCTCCCTGAATCATGGAAGCTTGGTCGTGTAAATATCTTTGTCTCTCTTCATATAATCGACGGAATTCTGCATCTTGACTAAGAGACTCCAACGTATCCATCGCTTTTTTCAATGCAGGCTCGATCATTGAAAGCACCTCCAAAATATACTTATTTACGAAAAAATGCACTTAATGACTTATATAAGTGTTATTATTGATCGATATTAGCACATCCACTTATTTAAGTCTATAAAGAAATTGAACGAAATAGTAAATAAATCAAAATAATTGATCGTTAAAACACAAGTTCATCCCTCCCCAACCTCAATTGGTTGACATGCGGTAGAAGTTTATTCACCAAAAAAGCCCACTCGTTATTTGAAATGAGTGGGCTTCACTACAATTTTCGTTTATACTAAGACACAAGCTCCTTTTCGGAAATGGACGCAATACCCCGACGCTCTCCCAATACAAGCGTCGGGCTATTTATTTAATGGGAGGGACAAAGAAGATGCCAGGACATAATGACGCCACGGAACTTTGGCTGCAAGCGCTTGAAACTGTTAAAAAGACTGTTGACCCTATTCAATTTCAAACTTGGTTTAAAGAGACCTCTGCAACGTTTGACGGCGAGATTTTCGTTATTATCTGCCACACCTCTTTCACGAAGGAATGGCTTTGTTCCCGCTATTCAAACGTCGTACTAAGCGCAGTTGAACTGGCGACCGGGAATAATGCAATAAAGATCTCGTTTCGATCGTTGGAGCGCCCAGTCGGGGCCATCGATAAGTCACATGTAACGCTGGTTGAAAGTACACCAGAAGACGTTGGTGCCTTACTGCAAAATATTAACAAAAAACTGGATGACCTCAAAAAAGACGTAGAAATTATCTTTCATAAAGTATCTCAACAGGAGTTAGAGATTAACCGTTTAAAACATGGCGGCTATTCCATCAGATTAAAGGAGTAGCAGGTGAATTGAATATGTCTATGTACAGCTATATATGCGGTGTTATAATAAAGCAGGGGTGATATGCTTGGACGAAAAGATACTTGAAATACTCAGTCAAATACAGACGCAAATGAGCGGAATGCAGAATCAAATGTCTCAAATGATTGAGCGAATGGACGGCATGGAATCCAGAATGGAGCGCATCGAGTCCAGAATGGACAATATGGAAGGTGACATTTCGAGCATCAAAGAAACTGTCAACCGAATTGAAGCGAACCAGCATGAAGATCTGATTGCAACGCTGCAACGAATCGACAAGCGCGTCGAAGAGATTTGGGAATGGAAAGAAGAAACCGACAATGTTGTTGATATGCTTGTTCTAAGAACAACAAGACTTCAGGCCAAAATGAAACTAAGTTCCTCATCTTAATGAGGGACTTTTTTGTTAGTGCCGACCAATTCCGCAAGCTGCTCCTGTGTCAATCTCAGGCATTCAATCAATTTTTACTATGTACGGAACATAATTTTGAGAATTTCAACCGCCTTGCGTTGATCGCTCTCGCTTTGCTCCAGTAACAGGACTGCGGCTTCCACAACTGTATCGCTCATGTCGATGCTTTTATAGTCGCCGTGGGATAACAGCGCAGATAAGCTGACTCCAAGCGCATTCGCTATTTTTTCAAGGGTTTGTATTTTGACGTTATACTCTCCCCGTTCGATTTTGCCAATGTAGGAAAAATTGGTGCCGACCAATTCCGCGAGCTGCTCCTGTGTCAATCCTTTCAATTTCCGATATTGCCGGATTTTACGGCCGATCCTTGTTAAAGTTTGCTCCATGTATACGCTCCATCGTCCCTTTTATTAATTAAAGTGTAGACAAATGGGATCAAATAATTCAGGTATGTACACGGACAATAAAAATATTATATTGTCTGTTTATGAACTATTTTGTATAATCAGATCAACCCCCGTCGAGTGAATCTTCCTAGCAGCCGACGGGCCAGCCCTAACGACCACCGAAGAACAGTCTTAAGAGTATAGGCTGTTCTTTTTTCATTCCCGTAAATATGCTATGCCGAAAGGGAGAAGAAGCGTGGAGAATCTGAAGCAGGAAATCGAGCAAAAAAGACGTGAAATGGAGAAGCTGGCGGTTGAAAAAGGCTTCCTCGCCCCGGAGGTGCTGCATATATCCCGGGAGCTGGACCAACTGATCATCCAATTTATCAAGGAACAAACCGGCATCAACGCCGTTTATGATATAATAGCCCCATGATCTCGCCAAAGGCATGTCATGGAATTGTCCAAGCTGGATGATCAGTCTATAATGGTCAGAATAATATGTATTGGAGGTGTTTTACATGGCTAAAAAGATAGACGAGAGTGTGGTTCGTCAGATAAGGGATATACTCCAATCGGCGGGTTATAGAAATCCTACTAGTGTTGATTTAGAGAATAAGACCGTTTTTGAGAAATCTCAAGAAGAGGAGAAAGATTACTCTCATATAAAAAATCCCGTCTCTAGACTTATCTTGGAGAATGCAGGTATTCTATCTCCCGAGCAGGAGAAACGAATGTTAGATTTTATTGAAGGTGATCGTGAATGATTATGCCGATGAAGAATTTCAATAATTCTAAAAAATATCTCGTGGATAGCAATGTAGTCATTGGTGCATTGGGTAGTGACCTTAATTGTCGTACTTTTTTTGCAAATGACGTAGATATGTTATTCTCTGTTATTGTCATTGCAGAGGTTTTGAATGGTGCCGAGAGTGCTGGTGTAATAAGAACTATTGAACGTATTATGACAACGGCAGAAACCATACCGCTGACCGTCGAATTATCGTTTTACGCTGGAAAGTTTCTTAACGAACAAAGGTTACTTGGGAGGCCTTGCAAGACTAATGATGGTGTACTGGTAGCTACTTGCATCCAACATGATCTGATTCTTGTGTCTAAAGATAAGCGCCTTTTAAAGTTTGCGGATTATGTTGGGGTAGAGACTGTAGACCTTAATTAGTCAACACAAAGAGCTTTGCCTTTGTACGTCCATTGGAAGGGTTTCGTCGAGCTTACAACAACCGTACCCTGGCTCTTAGCCTCTGCAAACAACTCATTGAGCAGTTCCGTGGCATCGTCCGTTCTAATACTGGCACCTACACCATAAAAACTTGCGACCACCATGCCCCCTTTGATTCCCGCGATCTCCTGATTTAATCGGTCAAAATTGCGGTTGATCCTCGGATACGCCTCCTCGGGGGGACGTCCTCAAGTATGGGCTCCATCTCCACCAATATGCTTATTCCTTCAATGAAAATGTCCTCATCACGTGGAGGCCCTTCTGATCTGCTACTATGCTATTTTGCCGTTTGTGCTGTCCGTCGCACAAAAAAAGGAGCCTAATTAGGCTCCTACTGCTTGTTCTTTGACTGCTTTCATGACATTTTCCAATACCCTGATCTCACGTTCGTTTATATAAGATTCACCACAATGGTTGCAGATGGTTGCTGGTACCTTCACATTCCCTATCTTTGGTAAGGGCATTTCGACTTCGCCTTTTCTCATGTCCTCGCTTTCGCAAGCCACACATTTCTGAACGCTCATGGTATCACGCTCCTTCTATCCATAATATTCAATAGTACAACGGAAGGGATAGGCTTGGCGTTTCGGGCTTCTGGGGGGCAGCCCCCGGAGTTCCTCCGGCATGACTCGTTCATAGTGGACTCGTTGGATCAACAGCTTCAGAATCTCGTTCTGCTTCTCGGCTGGAAGGGATTTGAAATGCTCGAACGATCCGGGCTGGTGCGCCTTGAGATTCACCGGAGAGGGCTGCCTTAGCTGCCGGATTTGCTGCAGAAGCTGCGCTCTGGACTCCTGCAGCACGGGATGTTGTTTCACCCGGGTATGCGCTCTCTTGAGTAGTTCATACGGCAATTCCCTTGCCAGCGCGGGCTGCACGAGCTCCTCTTGCTCCTCTTTGTTCTCTTGCAGATGTTGTTCGTTCAGCAACTGCAGCCTCATGCCTTGATTGTTGCATTTCATACGACTGTCAGGCAGCAGTTTTTTGCAATGTCTGATGAATATAGCACCGCTTTTTGTCTTGATCAGCTCCAGCTTTTTGCCGCAAATCCCACAGAACAGCAGATCTTTGAGCAGGGTGTCTCCCATCTTGTCGGCCGGCCTCTCGCGGGTGAGAGTGGCCCCCCCCCGATCCATTTTATCCCAATTCACTCGTTCCCACTCTTCTACTGGAATGAGCGCGGGATGGGCATCTTCCGTGACGATCGTCTCCACGATCTTGTAACGGTACACTTGGCCTTTCTTGATTCGCTGGCGATTGTGGAACACCAGGGTTCCTTTGTACACTGGATTGCGCAGGATCTGCTGGATGCCTGTCGGCTGGAAGGGATGTAGATGTTGAGTTTTGAAGCCATCCCTGTTGAGCCTGTCGGCAATCTTGCGGCAGCTCATGCCTTGGAGGTACAGCTTGAAAATATAACGAACCATCCCGGCCTCAGGCTCGTAGATTTCCAGCTTGCGGGTGTCCGGGTTGCGCCAGTAGCCGTAAGCCGCCCTACCGCTGACATGCTCTCCCCGCCGGGCCCGCTGCATTTTATTCACTTTCGTCCGGCGGCCGATCATCTCATATTCCATCGAGGCATATAACGAGCTGATGTCATACAAATGACGGGAGGCCTCTGAACTGGCCAGGTCAAAGGCTTGCGTCGGCGTAATGATTTTCACATCATGCTCGATACATTCTTTTTTAATGATCTGGGAGATCAGCCCATTGCGGGACAGGCGGTCCAGTGATACGGCAAAAATGGCCTGGTAGCGCCCAAGGCTGCGGAGCAGCTTCTGTAACTGAGGGCGGGCCTCCAACTGATGCTTTCCCCCGCTCACGATTTCTTCGTACACCTCAAAGGTGTAATCATGCTCTCGGCAAAATTCCTCCATCAGCTCACGGTGATTCTGAAGTGTGTCTTCATTCTCTCCTTTGGACCGTGATATGCGCAGGTAGAGTGCGCCGAAGATCCCGGTATTCCCATCCATCATGTGTAGATCACTCCCATCCGCCTTCACCAATACTCAATCGTGTAGCTGAACGGGGATTTCAGGCGTTCACGATTATTGGCAGACAGCGCCTTGATCTCTTCGGGCAGCCTCCTCTTGTAATCGATCCGCCGGATGAACTGCTTCAACGTCTGGTTCTGGTCTTCCGGTGTCTGGTTGGGGAACTGATCCAGCATATCCAGGATACCCTCCATCTCTTCCACCCCGGAGGACTCGAGCTTCTGAATCTGCTGCAGGACCTTCTCCTTCATTTCCTGCAAAGCATGCTCCATGCGCAGCAGTCTATTGGCCTGCACCCCGATCTCCTCGTCCCCGAAAATCCCTGTCCCGGCCAGCTCCTCCAGTTCGCTCTGCAGTTGCTGCACTTCTTCCATCTGCTGCTCCGTATGCTCACGATGCTTCCGGAATCCGGGGAGCAGGTGAAGCGCGTCTTGCTGCTGTATATGTAATAGTCCTTGCCACAGCCGTTCCCGGTGCGCCTGGAGCTTGCACAGCACTTCTTCTTCGAGCAATATCAGCCTCATGCCATGATTTCCGCATTTCTCCCCGCTGTCCGGCAGCAGGTATTCACAGGGTTTAATGAGATACTTTGTCACAAACAGCTTTCCTCCACATATGCCACAATACAGCAGATCCTTCAGCATCGTGGTTCCTGTCTTGACCGTCGCTTTCTCGCGCTGCGCCGCCGCCTTGGCTCCGCGTTCCGCACGCTCCCGTTTCGCTTGCTCCCATTCGTCAGGGGCAATGATGGCCGGATGGGCATCGTCCGTGATGATGGTGTCCACCACCTTGAAGGTATGCTCGCCATTTTCCTTCGTATACTTGCGGTCATGCAGGACAAGACAGCCTTTGTAGACCGGGTTATTGATGATCGCTTTCACGGTTGAAGGCTGGAAGCTACGCTGTCGCTGCGTTTTATAACCTTCGCTATTGAGGATATCGGCAATCTTCTGCTTACCCAGACCCTCACTGTGAAGCTTGAAGATATATCGAACCACTTCGGCTTCCGGCTCATAGATTTCCAGTTTACTGGTGGTCCCGTTTCTCCTGTAACCAAAAGCGGGTTTCCCGCTGACATACTCCCCCCGCCGGGCACGCTGCATTCTATTATATTTATTCCTGCGCCCGATCATCTCATATTCCATCACGGCAAACATGGAGCTCACATCATACAGGACACGGTCTTCCAGCGAATTGCATAAATCGAAGGTCTGGGAAGGGGTGATGATCTTGATTTCGTGATCTATGCACACCTGCTTGATCTGCTGGGAGATCACTCCATTACGCGCGAGACGGTCCAGCGACACGGTGAAGATTGCCTTGTATTTCTCGATATTTTGCAAAAGCTGCTGCAGCTGCGGCCTTTCCTCAAGTTCATATTTGCCTCCGCTCACAATCTCTTCATACATTTCATAGGTATAACCGTTCTGTCTGCAGAACTCCGTCATGATCTCGCGATGATTCTGCAAGGTATCCTCGTTCTCGCCCTTATCCCGTGAAATACGCAGGTAGGTCGCCCCGAAACAACCCACTTCTATGCTGCTCATACGGTCGCCAGCCTCCTTTGTACAGCTTATACAGCATTCTGACCGATTACTGCTTGGCCCACTATTCTATTCTATGGAATAAGCTGTGGATTATGAGCCGGAAAAACATGCTGCTCACCCCAGAGCCCGATTTTCAAATTCGCTCCCGGATCACGTTTACGTTCTACATATTACATATTACGTGTTACATCTTATGTATTACATCCTACGTCTACGTAAACGTAAACCAATGTTTCAGCGCATGGTCTCATCGGTCCTTTTCATTTGTAGATTCCGCCGCGCGAATCAATAGCCTGTATATAAACCACTTTCTCGTCGTGATTGATTTCGAAAAGGATTCGCAACGCACCGATCCGCAATCGATACAGGCCGATGGAGCCTTTCATACGTTTAATGTCTCCGGTCGGAGGAATAACAAGCAAACCTTGCAGCCCGTGCGCGATTCGTTCTTGAATCTACTTCTCTTGCTTGGCGATAAATTTTAATGCAGCTTTATGGTAAATCAACTTGTAGCCCGAACTCACGCTTGGCTTCCTCCCCAGACACATACCCGGCATCGCTATTTAGTTGGCGAAGTTCTTCTTCAGTCAACGGCTCATCATCAGGTTCTTGCCGGTCGATCTCTTCCCAGCCCAGTGGCTTTCTTGCTGATCGTTCGATCAAATATTGAAGAAAATCAAAAGCCGTTTTTTGATCGGGTTCTTGGAGCCGGTCAATTAGGCTGTACAAGTCCTTTTTACGAATTCCCATACAAGAATGACCTCCTCATTTCAAATGTCCGCTAATTTTTTATACGTACTCATGTAATTCGCCGTCACGGTCGGGCCTGTTGGACCTGTCACGCCCGTCATTCCGGTCATGCCAGTCACCGGATCAGATCATTTGATTCTCTTCAAGTCAGCCTCTTGTTGAATGGAGCGAGCAGAGAGAAGTTCAATAATTCTGTGCTGGTTCTCCAGAAAACCCTCTATCTCCATAACCCGTTCATTCGTATCCAGGACAGCTCGTTTCATTTCTTGCTGATCCACTCTCATTTCCCGAATCTCCAGCAGCTGCAGCTTCATTCCCTGATTGCTGCATTTTACACGGCTGTCAGGAAGTACATTTCTGCAAGGTTGGATGATGAGAACACCGCTTTTTTTCTTTTGAAATTCAAGTTTTTTCCGCATAACCCGCAGAATAGCAGGTCTTTAAGCATCGTGGCTCCGGTTTTGCGGGCTGGCTTCTCGCGGGTAATGGGGTCTGCACCAGGTCTGAACCATCGTTCTGTGATGTGACCGTAAAAAAAGCCCACTCATGATTTGGAATGAGTGGGCTTCACTACAATTTTCTTTTAAAATCCCGAATATAGGAGTCCGTTTCAAGGGATTTAACAGAGAGCATTTCGAGAATACGGTCTTGCCTTTCTTGCCCTTGGATTAGTCCATTAACATTAATTTTGACCTCTCGCATATCTTCCTTCAACACGCCCACATCTTCCTTCAACACGCTCATGTCTTCCTTTAGCACGCTCACGTCTTCCTTCAACACGCTCATGTCTTCCTCAACTGTTCTGAGCCTGCTATTGTTTTCCCCAACCATTTTGATGAGTGTCTCCAGCATTTCTTCCACACGGTTTGATGGGTTGTCCTTCATGCTTTCAGCCTCCTATTACTGGTTTGAATATAAGCATACATGACGGAGCTTCGCCTGTAAACCCATTCTTGTTCACCCCATTTTTTTCTTGTTATCCCAGGAGATTACGATCAAGCTTCTCTGCATAGCCTGATGTGCCGTCGATACGATTTCAGGTTAAGCCAGTTTAACTACTGCTATACTTGAGCCTCCCCCAATATCATTGGTTCCCCCTGCAACGTTAAAAGTAGTAACATCTAGGGGACTTGCTACTCCACTTTGAGTACCTCCACCAGGAAATACTGATCATTTAATAGCTTTCGTGTAATTCCTCCTTTCCTTTGCGAATGAAATTCTACTGCTCCAAGTAGCCTTTATGCTCATTCTGACCATCCTCGTTCAACCTTCCAAAAAAATAGGGAGCAGTTGAATGATTCGATTGACTTTTCGGTCCACAATAACATATTATTATTGTGGACCGAAAAGTGGGGTGAAGCGATGTCGGCCAAAAAGATGGGGCGTCCTCTATCTGACAATCCCAAAAGCGAAACAATCAAGATACGTATCGATCAGGACATGATGCGCAAGCTCGAAGCTTCTGCTAAGAAGCTCAATACGTCACGTTCGAATGTCGTGCGCAAGGGGATTGAGAAGATCTACGACGATCTCCAATAATAAAAAAGGAAGCAGCGTGGGCCCTGTGAAGAAACCAGCTACTTCCTACGAAGACGCAATCGCTTGAATAAGCAGACTGCATAAATATCCTACCATGTGCAGGAATCTCATTCAAGCGATGCGATGACCTTTTATGGGAGGATGAATATGAAAACGATTCTGGAAGCCTTGTACCGCGGGCAGCTTCATCCCGATGAGGCGATTGTGCCGTCTCATCCTGAATACCGACGCTTAAGCCGACAAATGGTAATGCAGACAGAACAATGGCGAGACCGCTTAGGTGAAGAAGCATTTCGTGAGCTTGAGGAATATTTTGACCTGTGTGACAGCGTCAATAGTATGCATGTTGAAGCTGCTTTTCTGCATGGGTTCAGGCTTGGAGCCAACTTGATGATCGAAGTCTCAAGCAAACGCGAGGAATGGCTTCAGGATGTAGCATCGGGCTTGTCATGATGATACACTAACAACTTGTTGACTGTCCTGTACGCGGATGGGACCATAATAATCGACTACCAGGTCCGCTCGGAATGAGCGGGCCTGGTAGTCGATAAGCAGTTGGACCGTTAATGGGAGAATTTCCAATAGGAATGTTGTTGCTCCTGCTACGTACGGAACATAATTTTGAGAATTTCAACCACCTTCTGTTGATCGGTCTCGCTCTGGTTCTGTAGCAGCACTGCGGCCTCCAGAACCGCGCCGCTCATCTCAATGCCCTTATGGTCACCGTCAGATAACAGTGCGGATAAGCTCACTTCCAGCGCATTCGCTATTTTTTCAAGCGTGTGTATTTTGACATTATATTCTCCCCGTTCGATTTTGCCGATATAGGAAAAATTGGTGCCCACCAATTCCGCGAGCTGCTCCTGTGTCAATCCTTTCAACTTCCGATATTGCCGGATTTTACGGCCTATCCTTGTTAACGTTTGCTCCATGTTTACGCTCCACTGTCTCTTTTATTAACTAAAGTGTAGACAACTGGAGCCAAATAATTCAGGCATATACATAGACAATGAAAATATTCATTTGTCTCTTAATGGACTATTTTGTATAATTAAATCATCATCCGTCGATTGCAGCAACCGACCGCCCAGTCATAATGATCAACGAAGAACAGTCTTGCACATACAGGCTGTTCTTTTTTCATTCCGGTACATACGCCATTCCGAAAGGGAGAAGATCATGGAGAAGCTGAAACAGGAAATCGAGCGTGGGTTTCCGGTATTTATGTAGTCGTTTTCTTCGATTGGTCGAGAACACTTGTAAGATGGATAAGCCCCCCTTGTCTCGGCCAAAAACACAAGCTTTCATGTAGTCCGTTACCCTGTAGTTTTTGTCGTTTTGTCGTCATGTGTCCTCCTTTCCTCTGTAAATGAATGATAGAGTCACATACCTGTACGCTGCTTTCTCGGAAAGCGTACCGCTTGTCCATCTGAAAATAAGTTGCCCGGATAAGACCCTACTGAATCCGCGAACTTCGTTCCAGCGCTGATCGGGTTTTCCGAACATGACGAAGAAAGGGGAACAGGTCGCCCCTTTCATGCAGGTTATTTGGGCTGGTTTTTGACAAATGACCGGTGCAGGAGGCGAAAATAATCCGAGGCGCACCAACCAATCCGTTCGCGGTTGTGTTGAATTTACATTTGACGTCTAAAAAGCAGGGATTAACATCAGGGACAGCTCCTGCACGTAAGCTTTCCCTGGACACCGATGTCGTTTCAAAATACTCAATGGTATAGCTGTACGGTGATTCCTGGCGTTTATGCTACATTCTGATCATCCTTTGATTTGAAAACCTGACTTCCTTAATCATCAGAATGCATCGGGGCTCAGCGCTGTTTGCGTCCGGGCATTTACCACTTCAAAGCCCGCCCTTCAGGAGCCGTGAATTCCTGAAGGGCGGCCCAGTTTTTACTGCAGTTTAACCACATTTATCTCAACACTATTGAAAGATGTAGCACCTCCCGCAGCGGCTCCATATCGCAGACTTAAGGTAGGATTTACATTACTGTTCACTAGGGAGCAATTAGATAAAGTAAGAATAGTACCTGGAACAAGACCATTGGCAGACGAACCAGAACCACCAACTCCTGCTAAGCCAACGAATACCTGACCCGTTGAATTTGTTACTGCAGTGACACTGTAACAAGCTTGATAAATCTGATTAGGGGCGAGCGTAATCGTATCTGATCCGTTATACGTAATGGCACTGCCATTTTGTATGTTAGGCGAAGGACCAAGGTTAAGAAGTTGGCCTGGAGTTTTAGTTTGTGGTGTACCATTAACTACTTGAATGTTGTTTGCCGTCACGGTCGGTCCGGTAGGGCCCGTCACCCCCGTCATCCCGGTCGCTCCCGTTAATCCGGTCACGCCCGTGACGCCTGTTGCGCCCGTCGGGACGTCATTTCTTATCCTAACTAAATTCATAATGCGTAATTTTTACGTATAGGCTAGATAACCGCGTATTTACTGGGCTTTTTCAATCCCTTGAGAGTGGTATCTCCTCCTCTTCGCCGCTCGCGGCGAGCGGGGGTTTACATCATTCTTAATTTCCATTCGCAGCCGGACACATGTCGAATGTCCCCAGTGTTAAAAGGTGTTATAACTCGTGTTTAAGCATGCCGCAGTGATGGGGCATCTCCAGGGGCTTAGAAATATTCAATGGTATAGTGAAAGAGATAGGCTTCACGTTCCGGGCTTCTGGCAGGCAGTTTCCGGATCTCCTTCGGCATAACTCGTACATAGTGGATTCGTTTGATACATTGCCTCAGAATTTCGTTCTGCTGCTCGGCCGGAAGGGATTTGAAATGCTCGAACGATCCGATGCGGTGTGCCTTCACATCCAGTTGCGGGCCTGTTGCGATGTCCCGGACTTGCTCTCGGATCTTTTC
>NZ_JBHHMI010000044.1:0-17674 GCF_042136365.1 Paenibacillus enshidis
AAAGCGAGTATCACATGTCTTGCCACGATCGGCTGGCGGCTTGACTGTCCAGCACTAGAAGGGGATTCGAATTCCTCAGAACCCAGTAGCTACTAAAGGTTGAAGTGGATTTGGGCTCTGCGAAAGTTGAGATAATAAGATCATCATAAATATGAGAGATGCCCTTACAGTCTAGCAGATTGGAGAGCATCTCTTTTTTTTCTAAAAAACTAGGAATATTTCATAGACGAGGAGCATAAACTATTGCAGGTGAGAGAAATAAACAGAGAATCTAGTGTTAATATCCTATTTTTTCATGGATATAGTCTTTAAGTCATAGTATTATATTACTACATATCATCAGATTCGGAAAAAGGGGTGACCGGTATGAAGCTGCAAGTTTCCAACTGCCCAAACTGCGGATCAGTCTATCAAAACAATCTAAGAGAGCTCTGTCCTGCGTGCTCTGCCCAAATGGACCGGCAGCTCGACCTCTGCTTCGATCATTTGTGGCGTCATCCGGCCGCTACTGTCGAGGAAGTGTGCGAAGCAGCAGGTGTATCGCTCCCCCTCATGACAGTGTGGGTGAAGAACGGCAAATTCCCCAGTGTCTACAAAAACCTGTCTTATCCCTGTGAATCATGCCAGCAGCCGGTTCATACAGGCCGTTTGTGCCCATCCTGCAGCGGAATGTTCAGCGAAGCGGCCAGACAGATTGAAGCCCACCTGCCGCGCCGGTTTCATTCAGGCACGTATAAAGTGGCAGGACGTGCGAGGATCTGAATATGCAAAACCAATACAAAAAAGAGGAAAGTCTCCGCCGTTAGACAATGGGACATTCCTCTTTCAAGCCAAACTATTCATTTTTCCAAGCCAAGCTATCCATTACATGTTTCAGTGCTTGCATTGATTTATTGCGGTATGGAAAGCACAACCTGGCCGTCCCGCAGCTGCACAGGATAAGTCTGCACCTTTCCATGGTCTGGAGCCTGCACTTTGCCCGATTCAAGATCAATCTTCCAATCATATAATGGATCATAAATAAAATGGCCTGATACGATAGCCTCCGCAAGCGGCCCTCCCTTTGGGTGCGGGTTGCGGTTATCAACCGCATACACCTGCTCGTCCAAGGTTCGGAAGATGGCAATCTCCCGGCCAGGAAGCTGAATAACCCGCCCGATCCGCTGCTGAAACTCCTCTATGAAGCCAACCGTAACTGTTTGCATGAAATCTCCTCCTGTTGATGTGCTCTTGTCTTCTTACACCTATAACACCGGCTCTTTATGCTCAAACAGTATATCTCGCTTGTGCGGATCATGCAGCAGCTTCTTCCAGGGATCTTCAACCTGGGCAAGGGCGAGCTCGATGCGTTCCATGAGGGCTTTCCGGTTCGAACTATCTTCCACAACCTGGGCCCGGATGGTGTCAAGCCCCATCCGCTCCACCCATTCAGAGGTGCGTTCCAAATAATTGGCCGTCTCACGATACAGCTGCATGACGGCGCCGCAGATTTCCACCAGTTCATCGTCGGACTTTACCTTGCAGAGCGAATCGGCTAGCCGGGACTTGATCCCCCCATTGCCGCCGATAAAGATTTCCCAGCCCCCGTCATTGCCGACGATCCCGATATCCTTGGTGCAGGACTCGGCGCAGTTACGCGGGCAGCCGTTGACGGCAAGCTTCAGCTTCGCCGGGAAATCAAGGCGTTCAAACTTGCGCTCCAGTAGCGCTCCCATACCCATGGAATCCTGTGTTCCAAACCGGCAGAACTGGGAGCCGACACAGGTTTTCACCGTACGCAGCGATTTAGCGTATGCATAACCGGAAGGCATATCCAGCTCCGCCCATACCTTGGGCAGGTCTTCCTTTTTCACGCCGATCAGGTCCAGCCGTTGACCGCCTGTCACCTTGACGACCTTGACATCATATTTTAACGATACATCCGCAATCCGCTTTAGCTCTTCCGGCGTAGTTACACCGCCATACATGCGGGGAACGACCGTGAATGTCCCGTCTTTCTGAATATTGGCGCTCATACGTTCATTGACAAAGCGGGATTCCGCTTCATCCTCATACATATCAGGATAAATCATGCCGAGGTAATAGTTCAGGGCAGGCCGGCATTTGGAGCAGCCTTCCGGCTGGGACCAGCCCAGCACATGCATTACTTCCCGGACAGTCTGCAGTCCCTTCGCTTTGATCTCTGCCACGATTTCATCCCGGCCCATCGCTGTACAGCCGCAAATCCCTTTTTTGGCCGCAGCTGCAAAACCGTCCCCAAGCACATATTTGAGAATATCCTCCACGACCGGCTTACAGCCGCCGCATGAACGGGTAGCCCCGGTACAAGCTTTAATCTCATCCACAGTAGTCAAACCTTGCTCCGTAATCACCTGCACAATCGCCTGTTTGGTCACCCCGTTGCAGCCGCATACGATTTCATCGTCAGCCATCGTTTCCACCGAAGCTGCCTTGGCCCCGCCTCCACAGCAGCCGGTTCCCATAATGGAACCATAGATCTCATCATTCATCTCAGCCTGCTGCCGCACCAGCTTCTGCAGATTTGCGGCTTCGCTCACATCTCCGAACAGCACGGCGCCGACGATTTGATTGCCGCGCAGCAGCACCTTTTTATAGGTCCGCTTCCAGTCGTCTTTTGCCGAAATGACCGTATGCTCGTCTGTATCCATAAATTCTCCCGCCGAAAAGACATCCACGCCCGAAATTTTCAGCTTGGTCGCCACAACAGAGCCCTCATATGGCTTCGTATCCACTCCGCATAAGCGCTTGGCCAGTACGAGGCCCTGCTCGAACAGCGGCGCTACGAGACCATAACACACACCTCTATGCTCGACACACTCGCCCACGGCGTATACGTCAGGCAGAGAGGTCTGCATGTAATCGTCCACGACAATACCCCGGTTGACCTTCATCCCGCTTCCGGCAGCTACCGCCGTATTCGGCTGAATACCTACTGCCATAACCACAAAATCCGCATCCAGACGACTGCCATCCTTAAACAGCAGGCCGCTCACCCGCTGCTCGCCTGTTATTTCCACGGTCTGTTTGCCCATGGCAAATTTGATGCCCTGACGTTCCAGTTCAGCTTGCAGCATGGATGAGGCATTGTGATCCAGCTGCCGCTCCATCAGGTTCTCCATCAAATGAACGACGGTTACATCCATGCCCAGACTGACAAGCCCCTTCGCAGCCTCCAGACCAAGCAGCCCCCCGCCGATGACGGCGGCCTTGCGGTAAGAGGAGGCAGCTTCCCTCATCCGTTGACAATCCGCAATATCCCTGAAACCGACAACACCATCCTTGTCAATGCCGGGGATAGGCAGCATAAACGGCTTCGAGCCTGTGGCAATGATCAGCTTGTCATACGGGATTTCCAGCCCTGACCCTGTATGAACCTTGCGGGCCTCAGCGTCGATCCGCGTCACCGTCGTCCCTGTATGAAGCTGTATGCCATGCTGCTTATACCAGCTCCAATCGTTCAAGACAATATCGTCAATGGTCTTCGTGCCTTCAAGAACGTAGGAAAGCATGATCCGGTTATAGTTCGGATGCGGCTCACTGCCAATAACCTGAATATCATAACGACCGCCAAGCTTAATCATTTGCTCCAGCATTCCAATGCCTGCCATTCCATTGCCGACGACAACCAGCTTCTCCCGTGTCCCACTCACGTGAATGCCTCCCCTGAAGCGATGCTGCTTCTAAGCCTTGTATCTAACATCGCTTGTAATCTCGTTAAGGCAAGTATAACGAAAGGATTAAATTTTATTTGTGATTAAAATCACAAATAAAACAAAAAAGAGCCTCGGCAGGCTCTCCGTTGTGTTGCGCTATTTAATTCAGATTATTCTACCCATTCTTCTGCCCAGAATTGGATTTGCTCCATAACGGGACGAAGCGCGCAACCTTTGGGTGTCAGCTCATACTCAATACGTACCGGAGTTTCCGGATAAACATGCCGTATCAGGATGCCCTCGCTCTCCAAATCCTTCATCCGTTCCGACAGCATCTTATCGCTCATGGACGGAATCCGATTGGAGATATCCTTGAACCTCTTCGGCCCACTCATTAAGGACTGGATGATAAGCCCGTTCCACCGTTTTCCCAAAAAAGAAAATGCCGTTTCAAACCTCGGGCACATTCCTTGCTGTTGACCCTCCATTATTTTCACCTCTTTGCAAGTCCGTATCATATACTTTCATTTTGTTAGTATATATCATGTTAGCATATTTTATGTGCAATTAAAAGGAGTTGCGAGTATTTTCGCCATTACTCACAAATCTGCATATAAAAAAACAGGCGGGGCCCCTGGGGCTCCGCCATAATATGCTCCGTTGTTTAGACCAGAATTTCTTTGAAAGGACGCACCGGCTCGGACTTCCCAAACACGGGCTGTGCGTTGTGCGCCGGATATGCCCATTTTACCGCGTTGGAGATTACTTTCAGAACTTCCGGCTTGTAGTACGTTGGATACGTTTCATGGCCGGGACGGAAGTAGAAGATCTTGCCGCTTCCCCGGCGGAACGTACAGCCGCTGCGGAACACCTCTCCGCCCTCGAAGTTGCTTACAAACACCAGCTCATCCGGTGTTGGAATATCGAAAAATTCACCGTACATTTCTTCCTGATCCAGCACGATTTTGGAATCGATTCCTTCTGCAATCGGATGGGACGGATTCACACACCAGATAATCTCCTGTTCTCCCGCTTCCCTCCATTTCAGATCACAGCTGGTTCCCATCAATGCCTTGAACGGTTTGGAGAAATGTCCCGAATGCAGGACGATGAATCCCATGCCTTGCTGGACACGCCGAACGACCTTGGCTGTAATTTCATCACTGACACGGTCATGGGCCATATGCCCCCACCAGATCAGCACATCCGTCGTATTCAGCACCTCGTCAGTCAGCCCGTGCTCAGGCTCGTCAAGCGTAGCGGTCCGGATGGCAAAGCCCTCACCGGCCAGCCCGTCGGCAATCGCCTTGTGCAGTCCGTCCGGATATACCGCTTTAACCTCATCGTGAATTTTTTCATGGACATATTCGTTCCAGATGGTGACGTTGATCATAAGCCTTGTTCCCCCTAATTGTTTAAAACCCACTTACACCCACCACATATCTCCCAAGGGTTCATCCATGATGATGGGCTGAAGATTTTGGACAGCTTTTGTAAAGCCCTCTTCAATCGACATTAAACCGTCTTCATGCTCAATACTTACTACATAATCATAACCGACCAGCCGCAGTGCGCTTAAAATATCAGCCCAAGTCTTCATATCATGACCGTATCCTACGGTCCGGAACTGCCAGGCACGGTCAAGCATTTTCGTATAGTCCTGCATATCTGTCAAACCGTATTTATTTACATTGACCGGATCAATCGTCGTATCCTTGGCATGGAAATGGTGAATGGCGTTTTCACGGCCCAAAATTTGAACCGCCTGCACCGGATCGATTCCCTGCCACCACATATGGCTCGGATCCAGGTTGGCGCCGATCACTTCACCCGCCGCCTCACGCAGGCGCAGCAGGGTTGCCGGCGTATGCACCGAGAAACCGCCGTGCAGCTCAAGGCCAATTTTCACGTTGTGGTCAGCCGCAAATTTGCCCGTTTCCGTCCAATAAGGGATGACCTTGTTCTCCCACTGCCATTTCAGGATTTCCTGATAATCATTCGGCCACGGAGCCACCGGCCAGTTTGGATACTTGGCATCCTCATGGTCTCCCGGACAGCCGGAGAAGGTGTTGACAACAGGCACCCCCAGCTTCTCCGCCAACAGTACGGAATTGATAAAATCCTCGTGGTCCGACTGTGCCGGCTTCTTCTGCGGATGCAGCGGGTTGCCGTGGCAGCTCAGCGCGCTGATGATCAGGCCGCGGGATTCCACCGCCTGTTTGAAGTTTTTAAGCGCCGTTTCATTTTCCAGCAGCTCAGCAGGGCTGCAGTGCTTGTTGCCCGGATTGCCGCCCGTGCCGATTTCGACGGCCTTTACTCCTCTGGAGGCCACAAAATCAAGCGCCTCCTCAAGCGATCTGTCGCCGAACAATACCATAAATACTCCGAGCTTCATGCCTTACTCCTCCTTGTACATATTCCGGTATATGCTGCTTAATTTGTAACAAACAGGCCTGCATTACTCAAAGTACACGGCTTTTCCTGTCCGGGCCGACTCGTAAATGGCCTCCAGAATTTCCGTAACGACAAGCGCCTGCTCCGGTTTCACCAGCGGCTCGGTATCGTTTTGCACTGCTTCCAGCCACAAGCGGGCCTCACGGTCTGCATCCGTCTCCTTTTCACCGGAGTAGAAGGCCACTCCTCCTGCTCCAAGATCGATCATGGTTTCGTACAGTCTGCTGTTCTTCTCGCCGTTAATGCGCAGCCCATCCTTCATATCCGCTCCGCCTTCTGTGCCACAGAGCAGCGACTTGGCTTCGCCAAACTCGGATACGTTGAGCGCCCAGCTGGATTCCAGCACGATAGTTGCCCCGTTCTCCATCGTAATGAAACCAAAGGCGGAATCCTCAACCTTGAACTGCTCCGGATCCCACGGGCCAAAAGCGTTGGCCGCGTTTTGACGCTGCCCGAGCTTGTGGAACGTGGAGCCCATGACGCTCTTCGGCTTGTAATTGTCCATCAGCCACAGCGTCAGATCAAGCGCATGGGTGCCGATATCAATCAGCGGTCCGCCGCCCTGCTTCTCTTCATCCAGAAATACGCCCCAGGTAGGCACGGCGCGGCGGCGGAGAGCGATGGCTTTGCCGTAATAGATCTCACCGAGATCGCCGTTTTCAACCATTTCCTTCAAATACAGACTGTCATCACGGTACCGGTTTTGATAGGCAATGGACAGCTTTTTGCCCGTCCGCTTGGCCGCCTCCAGCATTTCGCGGGCCTGTGCGGCCGTTTTGGCCATCGGCTTTTCACACATGACATGATTGTCTGCTTCAAGCGCTGCGACTGTAATTTCGGAATGGGAATCATTCGGCGTGCAGACGTGGACTACGTCAAAGCCGCCATCCTTCAACATTTCCTTATAATCGTCATACACCTTGGCGCCTTCGGCGCCGTATTGGGCAGCGGCCTCCTCGGCCCGCTCTTTAATAATGTCACAGAATGCGATCATTTCGGCGTTTGCTTGTTTAGACAAGCTTGGCATATGTTTGCCGTTTGCGATGCCTCCGCATCCGACAATTGCGATTTTTACTGTATTAGACATTTAATTGCCCTCCCTGATTAGCGTATTCCTTAATCCATTGTATGCTTGTTTCGATGCTTTGAATTGGAGGATTGGCACAATAATCCTGCTCCACAACAATCCATTCTACGTCCGCTTTAACCGCCGCATCGGCGATGGCGGACAGATTGACTTCACCCTTGCCCAGTTCTACGGTAACGGCTTTGCCGTCTCCGTCTCTGCTCATATCCTTCAGATGAACAAGCGGCAAACGTCCGGTGTAGCGTTCTATATATTCAACGGGATCGTATCCTCCGTAATGTACCCAGCAGGTGTCCATCTCCACTTGAAGAAGATCAGCCGGCACACTCTCAAACATTGCGTCGAAAACAGGCTTATCGTCCAGCTTCTCCGTCAGTTCGAAATCATGGTTATGATAGCAGAGCACGAGGCCCGCTTCTTTGACGGCAGTCCCGATTTTGGCCAGGTTGTCAAAAACATCCTCCCACTGTCTTTGTTCTTCAGTCAGGTAAGGGACGACCAAATATTTGTTGCCGATGGCCTTGTGATAAGCAATTTCCTCATCCAGATGATCCACCAGCCTTGGATAGCCGACATGCGTCCCAATGACCTCAAGCCCCAATTCGTCAAGCAGAGCCTTGACTTCCTCCGCGCTGCGGCCGAAGAAGGCATGAAACTCCACTCCCTGGTAGCCGAGCGCGGCTACCTGACGGATCGTTCCTTCAAAATCCTGTTCAAGCTGATCCCTTACTGTGTACAGCTGCAAGCCTACTTTTGCCATTGTCTGCATCCTCCCGCATCGTTATGATTGTTCCTCAGGCATTACTTCTGTTCCGTAGTACAGCTCTTCATCGGGCTCGTAAGCGCTCTCCAGAACGATATGCTTGCCCTCCATAGATGAACGCTGGAACGCGTGCATAGCTTCGAGTACATGGTAACCCAGCTCCGCGCTGGCGCGATGGGGCCGCCCTGCCCGCATGGCCGTGATCATCTCGCCCGCTCCCAGCCCCCGCTCATTACTTGAGCATTCGAACAGGGGTTCAACAGTCTGCCACTCTTCCTCGCCAAATTTCCGCAATCTGACCTCGCCATTGAATTCATTAGGGTCAGGAACGCTGAGCGTTCCCTCGGTACCATATATTTCAATCCGCGGGAGATCGGAAGCTCCCCGGATGTCGAAACTCGTAATCACGGTTGCAATAGCTCCATTCACAAAATCCAGCGTGCCGGACAGATGCGTTGGCGTCTGTACCTGCAGCGGTGTTCCGCTCTTCGGTCCGCTGTGAATCTTGCGATCCGGAATCTGGATGCCGGCCGATGCGCTGATGCGCCGGATCGGACCCAGCAAATTAACGAGCGCGGTCAAATAATAAGGTCCCATATCGAACATCGGACCACCCCCGGATGCATAGAAAAACTCCGGATCATGATGCCACCATTCCGGACCGCTGCCCATGAAGAAGGCGGTTGCGGCAATCGGTTGGCCGATCAGGCCTTCCTTGATCGCATATCTTGCCGTCTGAATGCCGGCTCCCAGGAAGGTATCGGGTGCACAGCCCACTCTGAGCCCTTTCTCACTTGCCAGACCGACGACCTTCTTCCCGTCCTCCAGCGATACCGCAAGCGGCTTTTCACTGTATACATGCTTGCCAGCTTCCAGAACCGCCAGATCAGTCAGTGCATGACTGCCGGGAACCGTCAGGTTGAACACCAATTCGATTTCCTCGCTGTGAATGAGCTCATCTACTGTGTATACGCTTCCAATACCAAATTGATTCGCCCTTTCCTCTGCGCGATCTGCCAGCAAGTCGGCTACCGCAACGACTTCGATCAAAGGGCTTTTCTCGAGGTTCGCCAGATACACGGCACTGATATTACCGCAGCCGATAATACCAGCCTTAACTTTCTCCACGATACACTCACTCCTTAAGCTGCGATTAGAAACAGGTTCAATCTAGTTGTTATAGTATTCCTAATCCGTTTCAATTAAAATGAATAATATGATTAAAACATGAACAATCTGGTCAATATTTAAAAAACTTTTATACTGGTTCAGACGTTGATATATTGTAGAACATTTTTATCCTTAAGGAGACGTAGCTATGTCCGTCATTGAACCGTGCCAGGTTTTGGCCGCAGGGTTCTCTTTTCACCGCAAGCCCTTTTATCAAAATCAGCCGGAAGGAATCAAAAATTATCTGTTCCGTCTGCAGACAGACGGAAGATGCCAGGCCTGCATCGGCGGCGAAATGGTAAAAATCGAGCCTGGGGATCTGCTGCTGTGTAATCCGACCGAGCCTTACGCATTGAAAATCGACTCCGAGCTCAATCCTATGGGCGAGCAAACGATCGAAAGCGGAGATTACCATATTTTTTTTGCAGGAGCGTGGGTGGATGAATGGTGGGGCCGTCACAAACGGCCGACCAAAATCAAAGTCCAGCTTACAGAGTCGCTGCTCGGATTATTCCGCCAGATTGTGCTGGAGCAGCGCCGTATCTCCAACCCGTACCCTGAAATTTCGGAATATTATATGAAAATACTTTGCCTGGAAATTGACAGACTGCTGGCCGAGCATCCGGCATCTTCCCACCAAAGCTATCTCGCTTACCGGATCAAGCACTATATTGAAGAGAACGCCTCATCCGCCTTCAAGCTTGAGGATGTCGCCGCCCATATCGGCATCAGCGTATCGCGCGCCGTTCACCTTTTCAAGGAAACGTTCGGAACGAGCATCATGCAGTATACGCTTGACGTCCGGCTCAACATGGCGCGGGAGCGCATCATTTTCAGCCCGATGTCGCTGGAGCAGGCGGCCGAATCCTCCGGGTTCGCCAATTATACGTATTTTCACCGCGTATTCCGCTCCCGGTTCAGGATGTCGCCCAAGGAGTTCCGCAGCATTCACAGAGAGCATCTCTGATAGAGGTGGTTCAAAAAGTCGTCTTTTGATCACGAAGTAAGTCAGGAAGCGGATTCGACATCGAATCTTGAATTCAGCCGGGACTTCCGGTGCTCACGTACCCCATGTACGCTCCGCTCCTCAGTCCCTAGCTTCATCCAATCTTCTCGGTGCTGAAAAGCCAACTTTTTGAACTCGCTCTGATATTATTCATATGTCGTTACAACAAAGCGTATGACAGCCTGTCCCATTTGGTGCAGTAACCTCATACGCTTTATTTTATCGGCTGGCTCTATCTTTTCTTGGACCTTTCCTGGACTCGTTCCGAGACGGTTATCGCAAGATCGTCATTTCCGAACATGGACAGTACGCCAAGCACCGTATCATCCGGGATCGGCCCCGCTTCTTCCTTCGGTACCGTCAACTCCAGCACCCGCAGTAGCCGCTCGTTCTGCTCCTGCTCCGGATATGCCTGCCTGTACAGCTCCTGCGGGTCCAATCCTTCATTGACACACCACTGGGCAAATACAAGGATCATCATATCCTCTTCCTGTCTATAACTTTCGACCACCATGTCCTCCACCGATTGCGGACGGTTCTTATCGTTCATCTGCCTCTCTCCTTGCTGATCTGTCTCTTTATCCCATTTATCCGAGCAGCCGTTCGGCCAACTCATGCGATTCCATAACCAGTCCGGCGCTGATGCCGCATTGCTCCGGTGTAGTGATGTTGTCCAGAAAATGGTCAACCGCGCCCGCAAAGCCGCGCCGCTGCACAATCGTATCCCAACTGCCAAAACCGCCTGCCTGCGGCTGCCGTCCTTTCTCGTACAGCACGGACTGCTCCATCTGCATCACCTCTGCCGACCGGCCGCTGCCGTGCAGCTCCACTCTCTCAAAATCAACGCCAGCCTGTCTCTCCATGCCGAACGTTCCCGAAGCTTCTCCCAGCTTCAGCGTGCCAAACGCACGGGTCAAACGCCCTTCGCTGTCCTGGTCCACGCTTGCCTGCAGCAGCTCATAGCTGTCCCTGCCCAGCCAAAGCATGAGATCCAGCATATGAATCAAGTCATCATACACCGTTTCCCGTACCGGCCGCTGCTGCAGCCCCGTACGGTGCTTTACCACAGAGCAATGACTGAAGCCGCCGGCTTCCTCAAGCCACGACTTGGCCTGAACATATTGCGGGGCAAAGCGGCGGTTAAAGCCCACGGCCAGCAGAACTCCCTGCGCTTCCGCAAAAGCGGCCATTTCCGTTGCCTCCCGCAAATGATAAGAGAGCGGTTTGTCCACATATACGGCCTTTCCTAGTTCAATGCACTCCATGACCATATCGTAGTGGGCTTCCGTCGCACTGTGAATAAATACGGCGTCCGGCCGCCAGCTCAGCAGCTCCTTCAAATCCGTCGTTCCTTGCTGGAACCGGTATTTTTGCAGCATCTGCCGCACCGGCTCAGGAGACCGGCTCTGTATGCCCACGACTTCCACGCCATCATGGGCAGACAGCAAAGGCAGATATACCTTGCGGGCGATATCCCCCAATCCGGCGATAGCTATTTTAATTTTCTCCATCTCGCTCATCCCTGCTTTCCCATTTCTCCTTTAGCGCGTCTGCTTTCTACGTTACAGTGTACCGTCTGCAGGGTCCGAGGGCAATTCCATCCGGAAGATGCGCGTTTTGCCAGGCATCTTTTTCGCAAAAAAACGGCTCCAGATCGGAACCGTCTTAAGGCTGTGCATGATTCATTTTTGGAAATAGACCCGGCTTATTCGAACATTTTCACTTGCTGCGGATGGGCCGCGGCCTGCTTCTCCTTCTTCTTTTTCACCTGCCAGCCGAGCAGGACTACAGCCGCTACTACGATCAGCTCAAAGCCGTATTTCAATACAGGGTTAAGGAACCATGAGTGAATCATCGGCTCAGCCACAATCATTTTGGCTGCAGTATAGGCGAGTACCGCGGCTCCAATCGCAATGACCATCGGAAAACGGTCTGTCAGCTTCAGAATGATCGTGCTTCCCCATACCATGATCGGAACGGAAATGGCGAGACCCAGAATAACAAGGAACATGTCGCCATGGGCGGCGCCTGCCACCGCAAGCACGTTATCAAGCCCCATCATCGCATCTGCGATGATAATGGTGCGGATCGCCGCCCACATCTGGTTGCCTGCCGAGATTTCGTGCTTTTTATCCTCCACCAGCAGCTTATAAGCGATCCAGACGAGCAGCAGCCCCCCGATTAAACGAAGACCCGGGATCAGGAGCAAATACGTAACCAGCAGAGTTGCAATTACACGGATGACGACGGCCCCGACAGTCCCCCAAAAGATAACCTTCTTCTGGTCCTCCTTCTTTACATTCCGTGCCGCCAGTCCGATGACAATGGCATTGTCCCCCGCAAGCACGAGATCGATAACAACGATTGACAGCAGCGCCATCCAAAATTCCACGCCAAAAAAGTCCATCATGTTTCCCCACTTTCTCTATTTATTTTGGTATAATTGACATAGTTGCCCGCATTCATGCACAAAAAAGCGCCGATTCCTTTTCAATTCGGAACGGCGCTTTCCTGATTTAGGCATCAAAAAAGACCTTTACCCGAATTGAAAAAGAAATCAGGCAAAGGTCTCGCTACAACGCAGGCGTTGCCAATAAAGCCGGGGAAACTATCCCGTAATGACGACTTTACCGCTTAGAGCTACTCCCCTTTGGGAACTATTCTTATTAATGGCAAGTATAGCATACATTTTCAAAGAAGTGAACATAAAAATGTTCAGAATTGGACTTCCCTTTGTGAACGGGGGAATTCCGGTACGCTGTAGTCCTGCCTGAAAGGTTACTCAATGAAAAAATGGATCGTCATTGCAGCCTATGTTTCGCTGTTCGGCTTCGCGTTTATGTACAGATATGATTTGCTGGAATGGACGCGGCAGCACGACTCCCTTCCCGTGCTTTTAGGTCTGGCATTCGGGTTTGCGCTCATTCCCTTTGTCCCGTACAAACTGGTCATTACAACCGCGGCCTACCTCATAGGGGCATGGCAGGCTGCCGCCATATGCTGGGCAGGCACGACGCTCGCGGCGGCAGCTGTTTACTGGGCTGCCAGCTCTCTTTTCCGCGAGCAGGGCAGAGCTTATCTGGAACGTATCCCTGCCCTGCACTCTTTTACGTCGGCGATGGGGCACCGTCCGTTCGCTGCCGTACTGTCCGCCCGCCTGCTGCCCGTCATTCCGCAGGCAGCCGTTAATGTCTATGCAGGCGTAGCAGGCTTCCCGTTCCGGACTTTTATGCTCGCAACAGGCATCGGCAAGCTGCCCGGCATTTTCATATATGCTTATGCCGGCAGCCTGTTGACAGACAGACCGCTGGCTGGCGTGCTGCTGTTCACCGTGTATACGGCGCTTGCGGGAGCTGTTTTATGGATAAGCCGGGGCAAGGCCGGTACTGGCCGGTAAATGGCCGTTACGAGCGTTTGGCCTCCCCACAGTTGGCCTCCGCAACAAAGTAGATTATAATTTAATTGCAAGCGATTGAAACCTTATGAATTAAAGACATCCTTTTGAATGGAGTGATGATATGGACAGCATCAAAAATCCGCAGCAGACCGAGCTCGCTACCTTTGCAGGAGGATGCTTCTGGTGCATGGTTTCCCCCTTTGAGGAGCTTCCTGGCATCAAGAAGGTACGTTCCGGCTACACAGGCGGACATAAAGAAAATCCTACTTATGAAGAAGTCTGCTCGGACACCACCGGTCACGTGGAGGCTGTGCAAATTACGTTTGATCCGCAACTCTTCCCGTATGAGAAGCTGCTGGAGCTGTTCTGGCAGCAAATCGACCCAACCGACGCGGGCGGGCAGTTCCATGACCGCGGCGAATCCTATAAAACCGCCATCTTTTACCATAGCGAGGAGCAGCGCGTGAAAGCCGAAGCCTCCAAAGAAGCGTTGGACAAGAGCGGACGCTTCGACAAGCCGGTCGTCACCCCAATCCTGCCGGCTTCCATTTTCTACGAGGCCGAGGAATATCATCAGGATTATCACAAGAAAAATCCCGGCCATTATAAACGGTACCGCAAAGGCTCCGGACGCGAAGATTTCATCGAACGCCACTGGTCCGGCAATTTCGATAAATCCGACCTGACATCGCGGCTCACACCCCTCCAGTACGAGGTAACGCAAAATAATGCGACCGAGCGGCCGTTCCAGAACGAGTTCTGGGATCATAATGAGGATGGCATTTACGTTGACATCGTCTCTGGCGAACCGCTGTTCAGCTCGCGCGACAAGTACGATGCAGGCTGCGGCTGGCCCAGCTTCACCCGCCCGCTTCGCAGCTACAGCATTAAGGAGAAGACCGACCTGAGCCATTTCATGATCCGCACCGAGGTGCGCAGCCGTGAGGCCGATTCGCATCTGGGGCACGTGTTTGACGACGGGCCGGGACCTGACGGGCTGCGCTACTGCATCAATTCCGCCGCTCTGCGCTTTGTGCCAAAGGAGGATCTGGAGAAGGACGGGTACGGCGAGTATACCTACCTGTTTGAAGACGGTCAGGAATAACAAGGATTTCGGCAATAAGACATCGGCAACATCCTGCGATTTTCTAATGTGACAAAAAAAGACCGAGAACAGGAGCTGGTTTCCCGTTCTCGGTCTTTTATCCATTTTGCCCATGCATGCCATTATCCGATAATCCAGCCGAGCCAATACGCAAACGGCACAAGCAGCAGCTGTGCCAGCAGCGTGCCGCCCAGCCGGGACAACAGCATCCAGCCATAAATCCGGCTCATGCCTTCCAATCGCAGATCCCCTCTCACAGCACGCTCCGACAGGAGCGCCAGCCGCGGATCAATCAGCAGCGTCAGTAGAATGGTGGCGCCGCCGTTTATCAGCCCGGAAGACATCGACATGGAAGTCGCATGCTCCGGCCACAAATACGAGGCGTATACAGCCGCCAGAACGCCTACTGTATATACCGCAGTGACGAGCAGGTTTAACAGTACAAGCCGCTTGGGAAAGGAACCGCGGAGCAGGCTGAGCGCCATGGAGCGGTTGGGACGCTTGACATAATATCCAATATGTCTCCACCGCGCCTGCTGCACGAGCCGCCTGATCATGCCACCGACCGATCCAGCGGCTTCCAGATGCACAACGAGCCTTGCCGAAATCCGAACCACAGCTGGAAACAGCAGGACCGCAAGCAGCGTCCCGATCGTTGCGGCCCCCAGGATGGCATGAAGCTTCCATTCCAGCGGGTCCTGTGCTGTCAGCCTGGCTTGATCCGCTATGCTGCCCAGCATCGGTCCCTGAACCATATTCGAGGTGCGTGATACAAGCAGCAGCATCCCTGCCACTGTCAATGCCAGCCCGATGCGGCGCGCTCGCAGGCCTCCCAGGCGCAGCGCGTAAGACAAGCTGTCCGTTGTATGAATGATCATGGTGAACAAAAGCGTACACGCAAGCGCAAGCATCAAATCCCACGCCTCCTCTTCCCATTTCAATCCTTTACATTCCACTGTCTGTTGCTTATATCGAATCGATTATATCCTTTTTTTACCTTGATGTCTTCCCGCTCAGTGGGTCTTGCACTTCTTCCTCCGTTTGGAGTATCAAGAAAACCTCCACCTTCATTTGCCTATCATCATTTGCTCCTAGCTCCTGTATAACGAATGTATTGCTTCTGGTCAGTCAAAAGTTCTTGTCGAACAGTCCACCCGATTTCCGAGCGATTGACCATACATATGATAAAATACTTGAATGATCTCTTACTTCCATTCCGTTCCTGCATTGGAGCGGCTGAACGCCTGTCATTTTCAACCCGCCACCGTCCTGCTGTATGGCAAGGAGGAAACGGTTTAATTCCTATGTCTGGATCTGCTCTGGGGACAAGGGTGGTAGTTACTCGGGATACGTTCCCGGTCTGTTCCTTCGCTACCTGCGAACGCCATCCCGTGCCGACGTATCCGAAGCCACGGTTGCGGCTTATTTCCGTAAGTCTTTTTTTCTCCTGTTTGCTAAAACCCGCATTTACCTATAACCCAATTTATCCGTTCCAAGCAGGATACAGCTGATTTTGACGCGGATTCGCTGTTCTTAGACGTAGGAACTTTCACTGTCCAGTAATCATATAATACATTAAGTATACGATCACCAGTGAAAATTAAACAAGAAAACTGAAGCGGTGTATAAATCATCATTGTTTAAATTTAAATAGAAAAAGAAAAAAGCCGGAATTCGATAAGAAATCCGGCGATAAATAAAGCTTACCAATGCCCTGCTTTTTAAGCCAGCGGCGAGCGCTCTAATCTATTACTGTCCGGCTCCTCCAACCAGGGGCTGCGGCGGCCTTATTACGAAATTAACAAATTGCTGTGCTGCTTGGACAAATGTTATAGCTGCTGCAACTGTAGCTTCGGTATTTCCAGACAGAAATGCAAGCGAAAGATTCACAGCTGCGCTCAATACGTTCAGTAATTATTGTGATAATAGATCATCATCCGGTGGCGGCGGTGGCGGTGGTGGCGGCGGTGGCGGCGGAAATCCATAACCCATTTATTTTCACTCCTCTTTCGAAATAGAAAGCTAACTGTAACTATTCAGGTTCCTCGTAAACAACAAATCTCTGAAGGAAGCGATGGAGGATGCGAAACAGAATCCGCGAGTGGAGCAACCCGTCGGCAAGCGAGGGAAACCGAAGCAGAGCAAACCGAAAAACTTGCTCGATCGGCTTCAAACCCATCGGCTTTCCGTACTGACTTTCTTATGCGACCCGAGTGTACCCTTCGACAACAACCAAGCTGAACGAGAGATACGGATGATGAAGGTGCAGCAGAAGATTTCCGGGACGTTACGCAGTGAGCAAGGAGCCAAGGTATTCTGTCGTATTCGTAGTTTCATTTCCACTGTGAAAAAGCAATCCCTCTCCATCATTGATGCTCTTGAACGGGCCTTCCGAGAACAGCCGGTTCTACAATAACCCTTTCTCGCTTCCCGTCGTGGTACTCCGCACCCCTTATTTGCGTTGTGTCCAACTGAGTACCCGAAAGTTACAGCTAACTTATTTAATTCACTTAAAGGGTGAATTGAAACAGATAACAGTCTAATTAGGCACACTCAAATAAATAACTGAGCAATTCAAGATGATATCTACCCGGAAATACATGCTCAGCGATTTTCTTTAACATGTTATTATCAATCCGTTAGACGGGGAGAAGGCACGATTTCAACCTACACCGCAACTACAGAGTTTGTATTTGCGGTACTTTCACATTCGATCCAAGTTTTTTAGTTGATTTTTAGACATTTCATCAATGCTAAGGAAACGCTCATTTGTTTCTGAATGAAGTCCTTTTAACTCAACTTTCGCAGGGCCCAAATCCACTTAAACCTTTGTAGCTACTGGGTTCTGAGGAATTCGAATCCCCTTCTTGCAGGTTTGCCGATTTCATGCTGCGAAAGTTAAGTTAACTAATTTTATGGACTCAACCTAATCATCAGTGCTTGACAGTCAAGCCGCCAGCCGATCGTGGCAAGGCATGTGATACTCGCTTTTCAGGAGCTTTGCACGATTATCCCGTT
>NZ_JBHHMI010000045.1:0-16210 GCF_042136365.1 Paenibacillus enshidis
CTGAATTCAAGATTCGATGTCGAGTCCGCTTCCTGACTTCCTTCGTGATCAAAAGATGACTTTTTGAACTACCTCTTGTAGTCTATACGTACATAGCATAGAAAAAGATACAGCCCGACGTTGACAACTCCGTTCTTTTTCGCAAGAATATGTAATGATATACAGAACGGAAAATATTCGCTTGAAAGGGCACGGCGCGTCAGGAGGAGCGCCTGCCCTTTTCTTGCCTGACGGTTTATCCGTCCGAAAGGAGCGAGCCCTTTGAACGATAAGGAACTATTAAAGGATTATGTCAGAAAGCATTGGGCGGTATACATGGCCGCTGTTCTGCTCATCATCGCCTCCAATATCGATCAAGCCCTGCTTCCGCTGCTGCTTGGCCGTTTTACCGACCGTCTCCAGCAGGATCTGCTCACCATGCAGGATGTGATCCGCTACAGTCTGCTGCTGCTTGCCGTTGCCGTATCCTACAATGTACTGTTTGCGCTCGGGCAGTACACCGTTATGAAATTGGGCAGACGTTTTGAATTTTTCACACGCGACAAGCTGTTCGGCAAATTTTCCGAGCTTGGTGTACAGTACTATGCCAAGCAGGGCAACGGCAAGCTGCTCAGCTATGTCATGAACGACGTGACCTATGTGCGGGAAGCCATTTCTAATGGTATTACCCAGACAACAAACGCCGTTTTTTTACTTCTCTCCTGTGTCGTGATGATGCTGGCGAGCGGAATACCTCCCCTGCTCATCTGTATTAGTGCGGGGCCACTGATGCTGATCCCTTTTCTCGTCGTCTACTTCGGCCCGCGCATTCGTGACCGATCCAGGCGTGTGCAGGAGACGATTGCGGCCATGACGGAAGCGGCCGAGGAGCAGCTTGGTGGCATCCGGGTCTCCAAAACGTTCGCCGTCGAAGACATCACTCGTGAGCGTTTTGGGGCAAAGGTGGACGACATTACAGAGAAGCAACTGAAGCTTGTGCGGATGTCCTCACTGTTTCAGGCACTGCTTCCGTTTCTCGGCTCCATCTCGCTTGTCATTTCGCTGCTTACCGGCGGTATGATGGTCATGCACGGCAGCGTTACACTCGGCAGCTTTGTGGCCCTTATCCTGTATTTGCGCATCATCGCGGGACCGCTGCAGCAGATCGGCAATGTCATTAACATGATGCAGCGCTCAGGCGCCTCCCTGGAAAGGGTAAATAAGCTGATGGCTGAAATGCCCGACGTCCGCGACCGCGATCAAGCGGTGACTCTTTCCTCCGTTCAACATATTGCGCTGCGCGGTCTGACCTTCAGCTATCCAGGAAGCAGCCAGCCGTCCCTTAAGGATCTGAACCTGCTGATCCGCGAGGGGCAGACCCTTGGCATTGTGGGCAGGACTGGCAGCGGGAAGAGCACTCTTATCCATTTGCTGCTGCGCATTTATGACCCTCCCGAGGGAAGCGTATGGATCAATGGCAGTGACATTCATGAATACTCGCTTGACAGCCTTCGTTCCACCATTGCTTATGTGCCGCAGGACGGCTTCCTGTTCAGCACCACCATTCGCGACAACATTGCGTTCAGCGACCGTTCCGCACCCATGCGCCACATCGAGGATGGGGCCAGGCAGGCGATGATTTATGACAATATCATCCGCTTTCCCGACCGCTTCGAGACACGGCTCGGCGAACGCGGTGTCACCCTGTCTGGCGGGCAGCGGCAGCGCACGAGCCTTGCACGCGGCCTGATCAAAAATTCATCGCTGCTTATTCTGGATGACAGCATGAGCGCCGTGGATGCCATGACGGAGAAGGGCATCCTCGCCAGCCTGCGCAAAATGCGCAAAGGAAAGACGACACTGATCGTCTCGCACCGCATCAGTGCGGTCATGCATGCGGATCATATTATCGTGCTTGAGGAAGGAAGAATGGCGGAATCCGGTACACATGCCGAGCTGCTTGCACGGCAAGGAATTTACGCAGCCATGCACAAACTGCAGGAGGAGGGATTACAGGATGCAGCAGACCAGTACCGTGTCAACAGGTCATGAACCCGAGAGACCGGTGAAGGGCAAAGCGAGTGCGTTTCGCGCCATTTTAAGCTACGCCCGCCCCCATGCCTGGACCTTCACGGCCATCGCGCTGTGCTCGCTGCTCGGAATTTCCGCCGACCTCCTGCAGCCGTATCTCGTAAAAATCGTCATTGATGATCATCTGGCAATCGGGCGGAATGATACCGGCTTTCTGGTCGGAATCAGCCTTGTATATTTCGCTCTGGCAGCTATCAGCTTCGCTTTCACTTATGTGCAAAACAATCTGCTGCAGTATGCTGGACAAAGTGTGGTTGCCCGTATTCGCAAGGATCTGTTTGGTCATATTTCCCGCTTGTCCATGTCTTTCTTCGACCGGTTTCACACCGGCAGTCTCGTAACCAACGTCTCCAGTGACACGGAGACGATCAGCCAGTTCTTCACCCAGGTGCTGCTCAGTCTCATCCGTGACGGCATGATGCTGGTGCTCATTATCTATTTCATGTTCAAACTGGACCCGCTGCTGGCCTGGTATGCAGTACTTATTCTGCCGGTTGTTGCCATCATCGCCGTTTCCTTCCGCTCCTACCTGCGGAGGACCTACCAGCAGGCTCGCAGCCGCTTGTCCCGCCTGATCGCCTTCACGGCCGAGAATCTGGCGGGCATGTTCCTGATTCAGTCCTTCCGGCAGGAGAAGGAGCAAATCCGCCGTTTTGACGAGCAGAACCGGGATTATCTGGCCGCCAACATCCGACAGGTCCGGTCGAACGTGCTGTTTAACAGAACATTCGACATTCTCGGCAATGCCGCGCTGGCGCTCATCGTCTGGCTTGGCGGCAAAGCCGTGCTGGACGGCGCCATCCAGTTCGGGGTGCTGTATGCATTCATCAGTTATATTCGGCAGTTCTTTCAGCCGATCAACCAGATTACATCCCAGTGGAATACCCTGCAATCCACAACAGTGTCCATGGAACGGATTTGGCGGATCTTATCAACAGAGCCGGATGTCCGCGATCCCCGTCCGGAGCAGACTGCCTCTCTGCAGCCGGAGGATGTGAAGGGACGGATCGATTTTGAAAATGTCAGCTTTGGCTACAACCCGGATATGCCGGTCATCACCAATCTCAATCTCCACATTGCACCAGGCCAAATGATCGGTGTCGTAGGCGCGACAGGAGCCGGCAAAAGCACCTTGATCAGCCTGCTCAACCGCTTCTACGATAGATCGGAGGGCAGCATCCGGATTGATGGCAACGATATCCGCAGTATCCCGCAGGAGCTTCTGCACCGGATGGTCGGCTTGATTCAGCAGGAGCCGTTCCTGTTCTCCGGCTCCATCATCGACAATGTGCGGCTGTTCCGGCAGGACATTTCCCGTGAGCAGGTCATCGAAGCCTGCCGCTTCGTCGGAGCTCATCCGATGATCGGGCGGCTCCCGGCAGGCTATGACACCCTGCTGTCCGAACGTGGGAGCGGACTGTCCGCCGGTGAACGGCAGCTGATCTCCTTTGCCCGGATCGTCGTCTTTGAACCGAAAATTCTTATTCTGGATGAAGCAACTGCCAATCTGGATTCACATACCGAGCAGCTCGTGCAGCAGGCCCTGCACACCGTTTCCACTGGACGCACCACCATCGTCATCGCCCACCGCCTGTCCACGGTCATGCATGCAGACAACATCATCGCCATGAAGGACGGGCAGATCGTCGAGCAAGGCACACATGGAACGCTGATGGCCCTGGACGGGTATTATGCGGACCTGTACCGTCACGCGAAGGAAGCAGGCAGCGCAGGTTAACACGGCTTTTTCACGGTTCACGGCATCCGCTCCCGGCTGCAGCTGCGGATATACACAACAAACGGCAAGCCCGCTCTTCCCAAAGGAGATCAGGCTTGCCGTTTTTTTACCTTACATCAGTTGCTGTGTCTGACAGGGCTTAAGTTTATGAAGCAAGCGGAAAGGTTATACAGCCCGTTTATTCTTGTTGTATATATCAAATGCCACAGCCAGCAGCAATACGAGTCCTTTAATGCCCTGCTGCCAGTCGATACCGAGACCGATCAGCGACATCCCGTTGTTCAGCACGCCCATAACGAGGCCGCCGATAATGGCGCCGAACACGGTGCCGATCCCGCCCGAAGCCGAAGCGCCGCCGATGAAGCAGGCCGCAATGGCGTCAAGCTCGAAGTTGGTGCCCGCCCGCGGCGTCGCCGCATTCAGACGGGCAGCGAAGATCAGACCCGAGACGGCGGACAGCACGCCCATGTTCACAAACACCCAGAAGGTGACTTTTTTCGTTTTGACACCGGATAAGCCTGCTGCTTTTTCGCTGCCGCCCAGCGCATAGATATGGCGTCCCATAATCGTCCGGTTCATCACGAAGGAGTACACCACGATCAGGATAAAGAGCAGCACAAGAATGTTGGGAATCCCGGAATAGCTGGCAAGTACAATCGTGAATGCGTTAATGATCGCAGCCACAACCACCAGCTTCAGAATGAACAGCCCCTGCGGGGACAGTTCAAATCCGTACTTGCTCTGCGCCTTGCGGTCGCGCAGCTCGTTAATGATATACCAGACGGTCAGCACGATCCCGGCGAGAATGGCTACCATATTCATGCCCGACCCGCCGAAGCCCGGGATAAAGCCTGAGCTGATCTTCTGGAACCCGCCCGGGAAAGGGGAGATCGACTGCCCTTCCAGCACGATCATCGTCAAACCGCGGAACAACAGCATACCGGCCAGTGTGACGATAAAGGCGGGAATCCGCACATAGGCAACCCAGAAGCCCTGCCATGCCCCGATCAGCCCCCCGATGATCAGGGATGCGATGACAGCGAGCCATGGCGGAAGCTGCATATCCACCATCATGATGGCTGAAATTGCGCCTACAAAAGCGGCGATGGACCCGACCGACAGATCGATGTGTCCCGTAATGATGACAAGCACCATGCCGATGGCCAGTACGAGAATATAGCTGTTTTGCAAAATCAGATTCGTAATATTGATCGGCTGCAGCAGCAGTCCGCCAGTAAGGATTTCAAACAGGAGCATAATGACAACAAGCGCGATAATCATGCCGTATTGGCGGACATTGCCTTTGAACATTTTCGATATGGTTTCCATGCTTATACCCCTCCCGACTTGGTCATATATCTCATCAATACTTCCTGCGATGCCTCTTCCCGGCTGACTTCACCGGTAATTTGTCCGGCGTTCATGACATAAATCCGGTCAGACAAGCCCAGCACCTCGGGAAGCTCGGAGGAAATGACCAGCACACCTTTGCCCTCGGCAGCCAGCTTGTGAATGATCGTATAAATTTCAAATTTGGCCCCGACGTCAATGCCCCGTGTCGGTTCATCCAGGATCAGAATATCCGGATCGGCGAAAATCCATTTGCCCAACACGACCTTCTGCTGGTTGCCACCGCTGAGATTGCCCGTTTTCTGCAAAATGCTCGGTGCCTTGATGTTCATTCGTTTACGCATATCCTCCGCCACCAGCACTTCTTCACGTTCGTTCACGACCATACCGTTTGTCAGCTTGGCAAGGCCGGTCAGAGAGATATTACGTTTGATATCATCCATCAGAATGAGCCCGTACTCCTTCCGGTCCTCCGTCACATAGGCAAAACCGTTGTCAATGGCCTCATTAATCGTATGGTTGCGGATCTCCCTGCCCTCCTTCAGAAGGGTGCCGCTGATGTTCCTGCCGTAGGATTTGCCGAAAATGCTCATGGCCAGCTCCGTGCGACCAGCCCCCATCAATCCCGCAATGCCGACGATTTCACCTTTACGGATGTTCATATTCACCCGGTCCAGCACCTTGCGGTCCGCATGATGCTCGTGGTATACCGTCCAATCCTTGATCTCCAGGATTACGTCCCCAATCTTCGGATCGCGTTCAGGATAACGATGTGTCAGGTCACGGCCCACCATGCCGCTGATGATGCGGTCTTCGGTCACCTCGTCCTGCTTCATGTCCATCGTCTCGATCGTTTTGCCGTCACGCAGTATCGTAATGGAATCGGACACCTTGGCCACTTCGTTCAGCTTGTGCGAGATCAGAATGCAGGAGATGCCCTGTTTCTTGAATTCAAGCATCAGGTTCAACAGATTTTCACTGTCGTCTTCATTCAGGGCGGCAGTCGGCTCATCCAAAATGAGGAGCTTCACCCTTTTGGACAGCGCTTTCGCAATTTCCACCAGCTGCTGCTTGCCGACCCCGATATTGGTCACCAGCGTATTCGGATTTTCGTGCAGTCCGACCTTGGCCAGCAGCTCCCTTGTGCGGACCTGTGTCTCATGCCAGTTAATAATGCCGCGGCTGGCACGTTCATTGCCGAGAAAAATATTTTCCGCAATGGACAGGTCCGGGATCAATGCCAGCTCCTGATGGATGATAACGATGCCAAGCTCTTCGCTGTCCTTGATATTTTTAAATTCGCATACCTTGCCCTCGAACAGGATATCGCCTTCATACGTTCCGTGGGGATACACGCCGCTCAGCACCTTCATCAGTGTGGACTTGCCTGCCCCGTTCTCTCCGCAAAGGGAGTGAATTTCCCCCGCTTTGACCTTCAGATTGACATTCTCCAGCGCCTTCACGCCGGGAAAGGTCTTCGTAATGTTTCGCATTTCCAGAATCGTTCCGGACATTCCGTCATCGCTCCCTTCATGAAACCAATTGTGCTGCACCGTTTGCCGTTCTGCCGGCCGTTAAAGCCCGATTTCCTCAGCAGTGTAATATCCGGTCCCCACAATGTCTTTTTCCACATTCGTCCTGTCCACGGATACCGGTTCAAGCAAATAAGCAGGGACAACCATGATGCCGTTATCATAAGAAGTCGTATCGTTTACCTCCGCCTTTTCCCCTTTCAGAATACTGTTGGCCATTTTCACTGTCTGCTCGGCCAGCTTGCGCGTATCCTTGAATACCGTCATCGTCTGCTCACCGGCTACAATCGATTTGATGGAGGCCAGCTCCGCATCCTGCCCGGTGATGACTGGCAGAGGTTTGCTCTCCGTACCGTAGCCGATGCCCTTCAGGGAAGAAATGATCCCGATGCTGATGCCGTCATAAGGGGACAGCACCGCGTCAAGGTTCTCCGCCGAATAGTAAGCGCTCAGCAAATTGTCCATGCGCGACTGAGCCAGTGCCCCGTCCCAGCGCAGCGTCGCAATCTGTGCCATCGTCATCTGCTTGCTTCTTACGACCAGCTTGCCGGAATCGATGTAGGGCTGCAGCACGGACATGGCTCCGTCAAAGAAAAAGTAGGCATTATTGTCATCCGGCGAACCACCGAATAATTCAATATTGAAAGGCCCCTTGCCTTCCTTCAGCCCGAGCTTTTCCTCGATATAGGAGCCCTGGAGCTGGCCTACCTTGAAATTGTCGAAGGTCGCATAGTAGGTCAAATATTCGGTATTACGAATCAGCCGGTCATATGAAATGACCGCAATCCCCTGATCATGGGCCTTCTTGATCACGTCCGTCAGCGTATTGCCGTCAATGGAGGCAATCACGATGACATCCACACCCTTGGTGATCATGTTCTCGATCTGGGCAATCTGGTTCTCAATTACATCCTCGGCATACTGCAGATCGGTTTTGTAACCCTGCTCCTGGAACAGGCGCACCATATTTTCACCGTCCGCTACCCAGCGCTCGGAGGACTTGGTCGGCATCGCGATGCCGATGTAACCTTTTTCTTTATCTCCCGCACTGCTTTCCGCCAAATTGCAAGCGGTGCATACGACAGCCAGCAGGAGAACGAGCAGCACAACAGCCCCTTTTTTCATGCGGAACTCTCCTTCCTTGATACTGACCTGAATGGCAAAATGCAGTTCATTCCAATAAAATAGATAACGCTTTCATTTCTCTGTTTAATATTAACATCGGCTTTTCGCACGGTCTTTGCAGCAAAGCAACCTTTTTTATAAAATTTTAACTTTTTTATTTCAGGATCCCCCAGTAACCCCACACCCGTAATAATACAAAGGTTGTTTTGCTTTCTAGATGCTCAAGCTGAATTTTTTATTTACTGACATGTATCTTTTCAGGAGTCAAACTGTTAAAAAAACTTGCAAAATAAGTTCTTGAATTGCAGTTGAGTTCAGCATCATTTATGACAAAGCACTTCTAAATTTACTAAACTAAAGGAATTCATTGTGCTAATTTTAAAATTCGGATTGCTTAAATGATCTTTTTTTCGTGATTTTCGAAAAAAAGTGGTATATTAAAGTTGATTTATGATAATCATATATATTTGTTGAGATAATTTCGAAGTAATGGAGGTGTCTATTCATGCTTATCATGTTTAGGGCAAAGAACTTTTCATCTTTTGAGGATGAGTTCATACTAGATTTACGTGCTACTTCTTATAGAGAACACCCTTCACACATTAGCAGGAGTAGTAATTTTAATTTATTGAAAACCTTAGTTATTTATGGGGCTAATGCGAGCGGGAAATCAAACTTAATAAGTGCTCTTTATTGTTATGAAGAATATATTTTTAGTCAGCTTTTCCAAGGGAAATCGAATGAGAATTCCTCTAATGATCTTGAAGAAATCAATTCAAAACGTTTACCATCTATAAGACCATACTTATTAAAAAAAGAAATTGATAATTGTATTGAGTTCGAAATGATCTTTTTACACAAAGAAATTCTTTTTCAATATGGCTTTTCTTTTGAGCACAAAAAAGTTTTATCTGAGTGGCTAATAATTAATGATGACTTGGTGTATGAACGAGATAACTCAAGTATAATTTATGGGAACAAATATAAAAGTCAACTAAAAAACTTGAATAAATATCGTGAGGATAGATTGTACCTATCTGTGCTGGATTTCTTTGCAACAGACGAGATAAAAAGGTTAGTTGATCTATTTAAAAACTTTTTTCAAGAAAGGTTTAATGTATACTTCGAAGTTATTTTTGAAATAAGTGTTAAAGGTACAATAGGTTCATATGCCTTATATTCTAAACGTTTAATTGAAGATGAGGCGTTTCGAAATAAAGTTGTAGATTATATTAAGGAAATTGATGTTGGGATAGACGATATAATAGTTGAAAGAGTACTTAGAACTAAAAGGGGAGAACAAGAAGAGGAAGATGTAGTAAAAACTGTACATCCCATCTTTAATGAAGAGGGTGAAAAAGTCTCGTCCGAAGTGTTTGATCTTTCTCAAGAATCATCAGGAACTTTGCGTTTTCTTTCCTTCATTCAAGAGATACTAATCTTACTTGAGAATGGTGGAGTATTTATTATTGACGAATTGTCGGCAAGATTACATCCGCTTTTAACAAAGTTTCTAGTCGACTTATTTCAATCAGAAGAGAATTCTAATAATGCACAACTTATTTTTACCACGCATGACACCTCTTTGTTAAATAAAGAGCAATTTAGACGAGATGAAATTTTATTTGTAGACAAAAATAATAAAGGGGAGTCTTCTTTATACTCTTTAGCTGATTTAAAATCAGTTCGAAAAGATGCCTCTTACAGTAAAGATTACTTTAATGGAAAATATGGAGCGATACCAATATTTAAATCCTATAAAAATTAGGTGGTGAATAAAATTCCACGACTAAATCCTTTCGCTCAACGTCAAATTGAAATAAAAGAAAGTAATCTAGGGAGGGTTCTTCTTTTCTGTGAAGGCCCAACTGAACATTATTATTTTGATTATTTTTCAAAGATTATAGAAAAAAACCGAAACAAATATTCCGAATTAGACATAAAATCCATACCCGCTAATGGCAATGCTAAAAGGGTCTTTGATTTCGCAGAAAACTTTTTATCTAACGAGCAGAATGCTCGTAAGTTCAGTGCTTATGAGAAAAATTTAGTTTTCGATTGTGACTCGCCTAAGGACATTCAACAAATAATTACATTAATGAATGCTTCCCCTCATAAATATAACTTACTGTTAACAAATCTCCTTTTTGAAGTGTGGTTACTTATGCATTTTGAGTCACCTGAATATAGCAACTCTAATACTAAAAAGAAAATTTATGAAAGATTATCAAATGCTCTAGGGAAGAACTATAGAAAAGCTTCTTCAGGTATTATTCGACAAATCATTGGGAATGGAGAAAATTTAAAATTAGCAATAAAACATGCTCGTGAAATTGAGAGTAGATTATTTGAACAGAAACTTGATATTGGGCATAATATTGCTGAAATGAATCCCTACACAACATTGCATAGTTTTATGAATAGAATATTAAGCGAAATGCAGAGAGCAAAATGAGAATTGTTCTAGCTTAAACATTATTCAGGAAAATATAATCTGTTTGTTATTTTATATAGGGATAACGATTTCCGTTATCCCTACACGGTTATTTTGCCGCCGATCCCTTGCGGTACTGATTTGGTGATACGCCCATTCTTTTTTTGAACGCCGTGCTGAAGTAATGCTGGCTGTCATAACCCGACAGCAGGGCGATTTCATGCACCGGCAGGCTTGTCGAATCCAGCAGCCGCACCGCCTTGGCAATTCGTGCACCGGTGACCAGGCCGACAAATGAGGTGTTCAGCTCCTTTTTCAGCACCCTGCTCAGATATACAGGCGAGACCTGCAATTGGGAGGCTATCCCTTCCAGCGTCAGCTCCTGATCGGTATAACGCTCCCCGATCAACTGGCGCGCACGCCGGACAAGCGGGGACAGACGCGCTTCCTGATACACCTGCTCCCGACAGCGCCGGTACACTTCCGGAACGGAGGACATGCCACCGCTTACCGCTTCAAAACAAGCCTGAACCGCAATGTTCAGATATTTGCCGACCTCTCTTTCAATCAGCGCTCCGCTTTCTTCCGGCGCTTCCTCCCAAAGGCATATGCCGATCAGTCCCGTCTGATCATGGAAAATGACATGCGGCAGGGGAGAGAGCAGCTCTGAGGCGATATTTTCAGCAGCAAACAGGAAAAGCTGCCTGTCGTTCTCCTTCATAAGCGATTCACGTGCCGCCATGGCAGGCCAGCGGACGACGCCAATCTGTACGGGGACCTTGCGGGGCAGGCGCAGGAAATCCAGCCGCTCCTCCGCTTCGTCCCCAGCCACAAGCCCCTCCATCCATTCCTGGCAAAAGCGCTGCCGCAGCAGCGGGATGTTGCGGTCAATCTGCTCGGAAGCCAGCTTGAGATAATGATCATGCTGCCGTTCCTCATCCAACTCGCGGCCAACCCGGGAGAGCACACTGTGAAGCTGCTTCGGATCCACCGGCTTCAGCAGATAATCCTCCACCCCGAGCCGCAGCGCCTGTTGTGCGAACGCGAATTCATCATGGCCCGAGATGACGACGAAGCGGCAGCCTGGCCGCTCGGCTCGCAGCCGCCGGATTAATTCAATGCCATCCATGAAAGGCATATTCATATCGACCAGCATGATATCGACGGCCTTTTCCAGAGCCAGGGCAAACGCCTCCTCCCCGTCCTCCGCTTCACCGGCCACGGTCATGCCAAGCTCCTCCCAATCGACGGTATCGCGTATTCCTTCCCGAATAATCGGTTCATCATCAGCGATCACCACTTGATACCCTGCTGTCACTCTGATCCCTCCCTGAACCATTTTTCGATACATTCTCATGCAAAAGGGGGTGAACGATCGTTACCCTGGTGCCCTCGCCTGGATTGCTCTCCAGCCGGATGCCGTATTCATCCCCGAAGGCCAGACGGATACGGGCCTGCACATTCAGCATGCCGTAGCTTCTCCCCCCTTGTCCCTCTTCCTGCCCTTCAATCGCCTGCAGCGGGTTCTCCAGCATGCCTTCAAGCTCTCTCAGCCGCTCCTCCGGCATGCCTGCTCCATTGTCAGTGACGGCAAGCAGCAGCCTGCCATCCACGTTGCCCGCTTCGATCCGGATTCTTCCCGGTCCACGCCGCGCCTTGATTCCATGATAGATGGCATTTTCCACAATCGGCTGCAGCAGCAGCTTCAATACATACAAGCTTCCGATCCCGTCCGTGATGTCTATTTCACAGGTGAGACGGTCCCGGTATCGCGTTTTTTGAATGCGCAGGTAGCTTTCGATATGCTCCATTTCTTCCTGGACACGGATCATATCTTCGCCTTTGCTCAGGCCGATACGGAACAGCCTGGACAGAGCTTCCACCATTTCCGCAACATCCTCCGCCCCCTTTTTCCTCGCCATCCAGTGAATCGTATCTAAAGTATTGTATAGAAAATGAGGCTTAATATGAGCCTGCAGGCTCCTGAACTCCGCCTCCCGCTTCTGGCGCTCTTTCAGTTCGTTTAAAGACATCAGTCTGCGGATTTGTGTCAGCATGCGGTTGAAGCTTCTTTCCAGCATGCCGATCTCATCTCCCCTGTCACTATGGCTGCGGATCGTCAGATCCCCCGATTCGGCATGACGCATGCGGGCCATCAGCTGCCGGATCGGATCGGCGATTGAGCGGGACAGTGTGAGGGAGGCGCTGATGCCGATCAGACAGACCGCGAACAGGAAGCAGAAGACATAAAACTGAATTTGCCTAACCTCCATCGCGCCTTCCAACGCCGGAAAGACGCCGACCGTCCGCCAGCCTGTGAAGGAGGATGAACGGTACATAAAGAGCAGCTTTTTCCCATCAACCGTCCTTGTAAAAGAGCCGCTTTCCCCGGAACCGAAGGCTTCAGGCGGAATATGCCTGATCAAGGGCCGGTCGGGCATAAATATACTGCTGCCCTCCGCATCGGTCACCATTAGATATCCCGTCTTGCCCAGCGTCACATCCCGGGCTGTGTGTGATATGGCGCGCAGCTTCAAATCAATCAGAATGACTCCCAGCACCTTGCCCGTTTCCGGATCCGTGTACGAGCGGGCGACCGATATAATTTCGCTGTCCCGGTAGCTGACATGGGAAATAATCCCCCGACCGGCCGGATGTCCGATGACTGTAAATATCCCCTCATTTTCCGCTGCCCGGGCGTACCACGTTTCGCTTGCCAGGCTCTGTTCCCCCTTGGCGTACATTTCATTGCTGATGTAGTCCCCGTGTCCATTCACCAGCATGATACCTGCAATCTCCGGATACAGGGTGGTGAAGCCCTGCAGAAACTGCTTGATGTCATACACATCATTCCTGCTCCCTGCTGTGGCGGTCATCCGCGCGGCCCACCGTTTTCTGGCTTCCGCTTCGTCGCCCGTATAACCATCCGCAGGCGTTTTGCTCTCCATGAACCCGGCCACCTGGGGCTGAAATCCGATCAGATACGTCATATTTTGCAAATTCTCCATCCGGCTGTCCAGCGTTTCGTTCACCTTGCCGATCAACTGCATCGTATGCCCCTCGACCTGGCGCTCGACAATGCGCTCTACGGTCCAGTTCACCAGCAAACCCAGACCGAGCGACGGAACGATGCCGATCATGAGAAACAACACGATCAGCTTGTAGCGAAAGGGCATATCCTTCAGGTTGCGCCAGCCGCTCCTTCTCATGACCGACAGCCTGTCTGTCCATCTGCTATTTGGCATAATAATCATCCACGTTCGCTTTGGTGATCACGGATATACCCGTATCCACCCTGACCGGGAGCGGTGTATTTTGTCCTGATGAAGATGGCGCGGGGACGGTCAATCCGTGATGCAGATGAAACAGGTACTGAAGGGACCAGTAGCCCATATTCCAGGTGCCTTGTCCAATGCTGGCCGAGATAGTGCCTCCCTGAATCATGTCCAGGGTTGCCTTGTTCGTATCAAAGCTGACAATCTTGACTGAGCCGATACGCTTCGCCCCGAGAACCGCTTCACCAGTCCCGGCTCCGCTTGCAGCATCTGTGACAAATATTCCCGACAAATCGGGATATTTTTGCAGCATGCGCGATGCCGCTTCACGCGCATTCACCGGATCACCACGCCCGTCCGCCGTGGCAATGACCTTCATGCCCGGATAGCGGTCCTTAATCGTATCCTTGAAGCCCTGCGTCCGCTCCTCATGATTTTGCTGACTGTTAATCGTTATAATGCCGACGCTTCCTTTCCTTCCCAGCAGCTGAGCCATTTTGTCGGCGGCGGTGACGCCCGCATTATAATTGTCCGTCCCCAGGAAGGAGTAGGCCTGGCTCCCTGGTGAATCCGCGTCAAACAGCACAATGGGAATCCCCGCCTCAACCGCCTTGTTGATGGTTGGCAGGAGCGAATAAGGATCTATGGCTGAGACCGCAATGCCCGCCGGCTTGCGGGCGATCGCCTGTTCCAGGACAAGCCGCTGCTCCTGGGCATCGTAGCGGGTCGCTCCGCGGTATTCAATGGATACTCCCAGCGCATCTGCCGCGTCCTCATAACCTTTAAGAATGCTCTTCCAATATTCCATACCCGACTGAAACGTAATCATCACATAAGTCTCGCCGATATCCCCGTGCAATCCCTGGTCCTCCCAGGCGCCCTTCTCTCGTCCTTCTGCCGCATAGCGGAACAGGTACAGCACAAATACCGCGATGATCAGCATATAAACCAGCAGAGTCTTTTTCATGAAATAATGCTGCCCCCTCCACAGCCGGATATAAAGTTTTATATATATCTGCCTTCGCAATAAATTGTAAACGGATTCACCCCAATTGTGAACCTGCCTGTTTAATATGACTGCCAGTCTGGTGAAAATAAATTAATCAGGACTTAATCTTGAGGGGTTACAATGGACAGGCAGATCGGGATCTAGGCTACAAGACTAAGCAAAAGGGGCAACAACATTGGAAAAAACGTTAAGCAAACCGCGTATTGAGGAATGGACAGAGCTGCGCGGACTGGCGTTTCTGGCGATCGTCCTCCAGCACACTATCGGTGAATACATTTACAGAGCAGACATCCAGCTGCCGGACTCCGTCATGCTGGGCATCATCTATCATTTAACCCGTTTCGGCACGCCAACCTACGCTTTTCTGTCGGCCGCTCTTCTGTTTTATAACTATAAAAGCCGCCCGGCTGCGGAAAATGTGCGCTGGCTCGGTAAAAGATTCGGAGATATCTATGTTCCCTTTATGGTCTGGGCAGTAATTTACTGGGTTGTGTCCCGAAGCTGGTCTGATATCCCGCTGACCGCTCCGGGCTGGTGGCAGAGCTTGCTGCGTGAAATGATCATCCCCGTCAGCGGTTACCATCTCTGGTTTGTCGTGATGATTTTTCAGTTTTATATTCTGTTTCCTTTATTGGGCCGGGTCTGGAACCGAATCAAAGCTTTCTTCCTTAAAGGGGACGGTACGGGGAACGCTGTACGGACAGGTATCATGCTGGGTGTGGTAGGAGCGGCTTATGCCTTGCTCATGCACTGGTCGTATTACGATATGTCTGCCTGGCAGTCCGGGCTGGCGGGCCCGCTGCAGTTTTTACTCCAGCACCGGACGTATATTTTTGTGATGTATTTCTTTTACTTCCTCCTGGGAGCAGTGTGCGCAAGCATGATCCGGTCATGGAGAGAGTTTGCACAGCAGACGCTGCCGTGGAACGCCGTGGTTTTCCTGTTCCTTTTTACGATGATGGGATATACGCTGCTTCGGCAATCAGGGGATGTGATGAACCTGAATATATCCACCTATCTCAAGCCAAGCACGTTTCTGCTTATCGTATCACAGATGCTGCTGCTGTACGGGCTGCTGCTCCGGCCACACCCGGAAGCCGCGCCCGGAAGATTCCGCAGAATGCTGGCATGGATGGGAAAATATTCATTCGGCGCTTACCTGTGCCATGCACTGCTCCTGTATGGTGTCGCCTATTTTACCCGTAGCCTCCCCCTTCAGAACCTGCACCTGGCTGCGGCCGGGGTCAGCTTTGTCATCGTTGCCTGCGCCGCGCTGGGATTGAGCAGACTGCTGTCCTTGCTGCCTGGAGGACACTGGATCGTCGGCGCGAGCGGACGGCCCAGAAGAAAAGAGGCCTCATCCGGCGTGAAGTAACAGCTCCTGCGGGAAAGTGCCGCCTCTGACCTGAACTAAACGGATAGACACGGAACGGCATAAGACGCTGTCCCAAAGAATGGGAACAACTGCAAGCGATTTCTACTTTTTATTTACTCAACTTTCGCAGAGCCCAAATCCACTTCAACCTTTGTAGCTGCTGGGTTCTGAGGAATTCGAATCTCCTTCTAGTGCTGGACAGTCAAGCCGCCAGCCGATCGTGGTAAGACATGTGATACTCGCTTTTCAGGAGCTTTGCACGATTATCCCGTTGGATCAGGTACAGAAAAACAGAAAACCGG
>NZ_JBHHMI010000046.1:0-14618 GCF_042136365.1 Paenibacillus enshidis
ATTTAAAGTATAGCACATGCTCTAGTGAGCCAAGGTTAAATTCTCATGACGAAAGGAGGAAGCATGGACCTTTCGGCTTTCGAGCCACCCATGGTAGCCCTTATGCCGAGCGCAATTCCTCACACGACTAAAGTCGCGTGTGTCCATGCGCGGTTATGAAGCTGGTAAATGCCGCCCAAATCCGCATTTATCCCGCTTTTATGGACGGGTGCCTAAACGCCCTGCGCACCTGATACATACAATGGACTATCAATCTGTAAAGGAATGTGATCTGAATGCCTCAAAACTATACAAACCGGAGGGCGCAGCCACATCGTTCATTGACCAATTATAACTCATCCCCTTATCCCGGGGCCGCCCCTGCTCTGGATCCGCTTACGGCCGAGGCCACTGCGCTGGTGCCCTATAATCCGTCCTACAATCCGGCTGGTTCTTTTGACACGGCAGCCCCCGCCAGTTCGTCTTCCTCCGGCGGCGGACTGCTGGGCAATCTGCCGAATCTGGGCGAGATCAAAGGCATCATCGACCGGATGGGCGGTATCGACGGCATGCTCAACACGCTCGGCAAGGTGCAAAAGGTGATGTCAGGCATCCAGCAGTTTGCCCCGATGGCCAAACTGATCATGGGCGCGCTGCCTTTCGGCGCAGCGAAGGCTAAATCAGTAAACAATCTCGATGAATATGTACCCCGACGAAAAAAAAGAAGAAAAAACAGCAGCCGCAAACGGAGCACCTCCAAATCCCGCCGCAGTCCGGCAAAGCGCAGTAAGCGCTAAGCTTTATTTTCAAAAATTCACCTGAACCAGCCCCTTCTGGAAAACCAGTAAATCATGCCGGAACCGAGCAGGAGCATAAAAGCAAGCATCGCGAAATAGCCGTATTTCCAGCGCAGCTCAGGCATAAACTGAAAGTTCATCCCGTAAATCCCTGCGATCAGGGTCAGAGGCATGAATATCGTCGTAATGACCGTCAGTGTCTTCATAATGGCGTTCATCCGGTTGGAATTGAGCGAAATGTAGCTGTCTCTCAGGTCGGCCGTCATTTCACGGTCGGCGTCAATCATATCGGAAAGCTTCAGCAGGTGGTCATAAATGTCCGTAAAATAGGCTTTGTGCTCACCCTGTCCCTGAATATGCTCGGAATTGACGACCCGGTACATTAAATCCCGCATCGGTACAATCGTGCGCCGCAGCTTCAATAACCGGCTCCGCAGCTCGAATACCTGATTCATCAGCTCCTCGACCGACTCGCTGCGGCTCCGGTTTTCCAGCTCGGCAAGTTCGTCTTCGATCCTGAACAGGCAGGGAAAATATTGGTCAACCAGCTTATCCATGACCGTATACGTCGCTCCCAGCGTGCCTCGCGCCCAAATTTTGCGTTCCCGGGCATGCTGCACGACCCGTTCCCATGCCTGATCGAGCTCCTCAAGCTGTGTTTTATGGTAGGACACCAGAAAGCGATAGCCCATAAAGAGATCTACCTCCTGTACCGTCAAGTGGTCCGGGTCAAGCGCATGCAGAACAAAAAAATGCACATCCTCATAATAATCCACCTTGGGCCGCTGCAGCACATAAAGGCAGTCCTCGATCGCCAGCGGATGGAAATGAAAATAGGTATCCAGCAGCGCCGCTTCCTCGTCCGTAGGATCGCAAAAATCGGCCCATATCCATTCATATTCATCCGGCTGTATATCGGTCAGTGGAATGCCAAGCTTTAACTGATGATCCTTCCCGATGGCTATCGTCCTGATCAATCCGTTCATCCCCCTCTTCTGAACCGGCAGCATCCATTCCTTTGCCTTCATTCTATACACATAGCTTTTCCCGTAAAGGAATAAAAATCATAATTTCCTAACAAAAAAAGCCCCACAGGGGCTTCACAAATGGTTTACATATTGTTTACATACTAGAACAGCAGGGTGAAGATCAAGCCTGCCAGCAGAGCAGAAATCGGAATCGTAATGAACCAGGTCACCACAATCCGTCCTGCGAGGGACCAGCGCACGGCGCGGAACCGTTTTGCTGAGCCGACACCCAGAATCGCCGAGGTGATCGCATGAGTCGTGCTGACCGGGAGATGCAGGAGCGTGCAGGTGAAAATAACGGAGGCTGCCGAAATATCCGCTGCGAATCCGTTAATCGGCTCAATTTTAAAAATTTTCGTGCCCATCGTCTTGATAATTTTCCAGCCGCCGATCGATGTACCGAGCGCCATCGCCGTTGCCGCCGAGATTTTAACCCAGAGCGGCACCTCCAGATGGTCCTGGACGCCAGCGGAGACGAGCGCAAAGGTGATGATGCCCATCGCCTTCTGCGCATCATTCGTGCCGTGCGTGAAGGACTGCAGGGCTGCGGTAATGATTTGCATCGTGCGGAATCCCTTGTTCACCGTATGCGGGCTTCTGCGGGCAAATATGTACTTGAGCACCATCATGACGATATAACCGATGACAAAAGCGATCAGCGGGGAGAAAATTAACGCCTCCACAATGTCGATGAAGCCTGTCCAGTTGACCTTGTCCGAGCCCGCACCCACGAATACCGCACCGGCAAGGGAGCCGATCAGCGCATGGGAGGAAGAAGACGGGATACCGAACCACCATGTGACCAGGTTCCAGATAATGGCCGCCAGCAGTGTCGCAATGACGATGTCGATTCCGTTCGACAGCTCCGCCGGATTGGCCACGCTGCCCCCGATGGTCTTGGCCACCCCGGTGAACATCATGGCGCCGACAAAGTTCATCACAGCCGCCAAAATAATGGCACGCCGCGGTGTCAGTGCTCTCGTCGAGATCGATGTGGCGATGGCATTGGCGGTATCATGAAAGCCGTTTATAAAGTCAAAGGCCAAAGCGAGAAATATGACAATGCCTAGAATGAGTAGACTTGTATCCATGAAAATAGGACCCCTTACGAGTTGCGCATAATGATAGATTCCAGCTTGTTGGCTACATGTTCGCAAGAATCAGTAGTCGTTTCCAAACGTTCGTAAATTTCTTTGCGCTTGATCAGCTCAATCGGGTCATTAACGGTCGCAAACAAATTTTTAATGCAAATACGGAGCAGCTCGTCCCCCTGGTTCTCCAGGTCGTTCAGACGGATGGTATGCTCGCGGAGCGCAAGCAGCTTCTTATGGGACAAAAGATGCACGGCCTTTTGAATCTCATAGGCAGATTGACGCAGAATGTCCGCAAACTGAACGATGTATTCGTCAGGCTCGGTAAGCTGATACATATAAAACCGTGATGCCGTCGCTTCAAGCCCGTCCAATACGTCATCCATGGTGGTTGTCAAATCCATAATGTCGTCCCGTTCCAGCGGCGTAATAAACGTTTTGTTCAGCTCTTTAATAATCGTGTGTGTGAATTCGTCACACTTGGACTCGTATTTCTTCATTTCTCCAGCAAATAGCGTGACGTCCTGCAGGTCTGAAATGTTCTGCGCAAAATAATCGGCAGCCTGCACGATCGTATCCGCCATATTTTCCAACGTCTCGAAAAAGATGTCCTTTTTCTTCAGTTTCATACGATTACCCCTTTACCAAAAATTGATGCTCGTTGGGTTCGACTATATTAGACAACCTTTGCTATCTTATCATAGGTTGTATCTATTTTGTAAAGACCCTGTAAACATTGTAAACGCTATTTTAAATATTCTTCAGCCTTCCACTTATTCCCCTGTCCGCTTACCCTTGATTCTCTGTATTTAATTGGGCCGGTTGGGTAATCGAGACATGTCCGTCCAGCGGCTGCTCATTCGGAACGATATGAATATAGGTCTGTCCGGGAACCAGTGAAATTTCGGCGTTTCCTTCATAAAAGCGGATGATATCTCCATTAGCATGCTTCCATGTTCCCTGGATCATCCGACCCTCGCGGAAAATGAGCGCGTCCCCGCCGCTATCCAGATCCACAGCCAGCCGCCCGACATCATCCAGCACCTGATGGCCCGTGCTCATGACCACCACGTTAGCCGCACTCAATGGCTCCCCGTTATTCAAATCAATGTGCGGCTCCCCATTCACCGATCTCAGGTAGATCTGCTTGTCCTCATCATATGTATAGGATACGCGGTAGCTTTGCAGCAGAAAACGGATATCAAAGGCCGTCACCTGTTCTCCGTCCGTCATTGGCTCCGGCTTGGCAAACGTATACTCCGGAACATTGGAGCTTGTCGGATACCCCCGCTTGTCCGCTCCTTCCAACAGCTTCGGCAGACTGGTATATAAATTATGCGGTGCCTTACGGTCCTTGCTGCGCCAGAAGGATGGGCCCGCATTTGTAATTTCATCAAGATGCTGCTTCCCCTGATGCTGGAAAAGGTCGTAGGCGTCATTGCTTCCTCCCGCATGCACAGGCAGCGCTCCGTAGCTTTCCGCCAGCTCGATCAGATAAGGGCGGATGCTGCGTACAGGACCGATGTTGACCTCTCCGCCTCCGCTCTGAAAAAACGCCACCAGGCGTGTGATACCGCCTTCAGCGAGCACCTCATACACGATATCCGCCCCGCTGAGTCCCGATTGCGGACGGGCGGCAGGGGCGTTGTTGATCATCACCGCCAGCGGCCGTTGATCCGAAGGTTCGTCTATGGCGAGACCTGTGAGAGGCGCCGTGTACTTCGGTTCCGTCTCTGCCTGGGGCTCCACCGGTTCCGGAGCAGGGTCCTCCATGACGACGGGCGGAGCCTGCGGCGGAGCTTCCTCCTGGGGGGAACAGGATGTCAAACCTATAATGGCGAACAGTGCCAGGGTACCACAGACTGTGTTTTTGCTTAACCGAATCAAAAGACATTCCTCCTGGGTTCCATTTTTTTCATTATAAGCAATGAAGGGCGAGGTTGTCTCTTAAATATGGAAGCCTTTAAATTTTGCCGGAACCGTCGAGAGATAAAAATTTTAAGAAAATTTATGAGATTGTGATTTTTATCACAAATAAAACCTCAGACCTATTCTACAATAAAGACATGAAAGAGATGATCATCTTCTAAAATAAAAACAAGGTAATCACCTTATGAAGGAGTGGTAAATATGTTTAACGCATGGCTTAGAGAAAACCCGGTGGCAACATGGATTCTGACCGTAGTGAGGGTGGTGCTGGGCTGGAGCTGGATGACTCACGGCTGGGAGAAATTAACGGGCGGATTTGATGCAGGAGGCTTCCTGACAGGAGCCATCGCCAAGGCAACAGGTGAGCATCCGGCGGTGCAGGGCTGGTGGGCCAACTTCCTTGAAGCCTTCGCCATGCCGAATGTGGGCCTCTTTAACTTCCTGATTCCTCTGGGTGAATTCCTGGTGGGTGTCGGCCTGATTCTCGGCACACTGACTACACTGGCCGCTCTGATGGCCATGGTCATGAACTTCGCCTTCCTCTTCTCGGGCACAGTAAGCACCAATGCAGTGATGGTACTGTTCGAGATCTTCATCGTGGTCGCAGGCGCCAACGCCGGCCGCATCGGACTGGACCGTTGGGTGCTGCCTTACCTGCGCGGCCTGTTCCGCAGACATGAAGGCGGCGGGAATAAAGCCAAGGTTGCCTGATCGGTCAAAGGTACTGACAATATAGCAAAATATACAGTGAGAGCGCCGATTTTCATCGGCGCTTTTTTTTGCAGGATTGCAAAAATACAGCACACAAAAGCACCCTGAAGCGCACCTCAATATCTTGAAAAAAGATATCACGGAGTGCCGCAGGGTGCGTTTTCATATCAAAACGTTCCGAACATCCAGCAATTCAGGCTCAAACAGCCATGGTCATAGGACTGGAACAGCTTTTCTGCACTTCTGTCGTGGTCCGCCGCCCCCATCGCATAAAACAGGGGGGCAAAATGCTCCTTGGCGTAGGATGGAACGGCCTCATGCGCATAAGGCGCCCTTTTCCCGTAATCAAACAGTTGCTTGAGGTTCCAGGTCTCCAGCTGCTCCCCGATCCAATCATCAAAGGCGGCTGCCCAGCTCTCGACTTCTTCGGTTTCCCGCAGCAAACGCAAATTATGTACGAGCCCCCCGCTGCCGATAATCATGATGTCCTGCTCGCGCAAGGAAGAAAGCATGCCACCAATCATGTACTGCTCCTTGGGCGAACGCCTGGAATCAATGGACAGGGGGATGACGGGAATATCCGCTTCAGGATACATATGGTTCAGAATGACCCATACCCCATGATCAAGTCCCCTGTTCTGAACCGGCCGGGTATGCAAATTATGCAACTTGAACAAACTGAAAATCTCATTATGAATCGCCGGATCTCCGGGTGCAGGGTATTCGATTGTGTACACTTCCTCAGGGAAACCGTAAAAATCATGCAAAGTTATGTGCTGTTCATCAACGTCAACACATTGATCGGGACTATCCCAATGAGCGGAAAAAACGACAATCCCGCGGGGTCTGGGCAGCCGTGAACCCAGTTCCTTCAGAAAACGGGCATACGCATTGTTCTGCACAGCCAATGCAGGTGAACCGTGCGCAACAAATAATGCAGGTACTGTCATCGCTGCCAACCTCCACACGCCAATTTAATCGTTGCCCTTCTATTTTACTCCTGCGCATGGGGATTTTCCAATAGTGTCAAATCATCCAGTGCTGCCATTCTTTTTCAAGCCGTTCACGTTCATCCAGCCATTCCATGGTCCGCTGAATCAGTTGCGCACGCTCCGGACCCGAAGAATAGGTATGGTCGGCCTGAAAAATAATTTCCTTGTCACACCGGCTTTCCGAGCGCATCCAGAAAACCTTCTGATAGAGGAAGGCATAGTCCACCGGAATCACATCATCTGAAGTGCCATGAACGACGAGCACGTCCCCGCTGAACTTGACGGCTTCCTGGAAAGGCTGGAATTGCGCCAGGGATTCAAAGAAATCAGGGGTAAGCTTGTAACCGAGGTAGTCCGCCTTTCCTTCCTTAACCGCCTGATCATAGACATTGCGCCCGGTAAGCTTCACGATATCATTGAACGGATAACCGACAGCCGACCAGAGCACGAGATTTTTCACCCTCTTATCCCGCACAGCCGTCAGAACGGCGACCGCACCGCCCAGACTGTGGCCGATCAGCGTAATCTTCTTCGGATCCACATCGGCGCAGCTCAGGGCGTAGTCCAGCACAGCGCGCGTCTGATGGATCATGGCCTGGATGCTCTGTTCCCCATATTCACCGGTGCTCTCGCCGCAGCCTGCGTAATCAAAGCGGAGCACCAAATGCCCCGCATCTGCAAGCCTGCGCGCCGTATTTACAAATAGCCTGTCAACCCCGATGCGGCTGCCGACAAACCCGTGGCATATGATCACCAGCGAATTGCGGCTCTGGCAGCCCGTCTTCTCCACCCCGCGCGGATAATGCAGCGTTGCCGTCAGTTCCTCACCCTCAAAGCGTATGCCAATCTGTCTTTCCATCTGCCTCTCCCCCTGTTCCTTAATTTCATCATTTAACCATTAATTCCGATCTACTTAATATGATTTATTGTACACATCGCTCTGACGGGTGTCAACGGACCTTATCACAATGCTGCAAAAGAAAAAAGACGCCTGCTTCCCGAAAAGGTTATCTCCTCTTCTGGGCAGCAAGCGCCGCTGGAATTCAGCAGCCTGAATTACTCGTAGCTGCGCCGGTACATCGCATGGGTCTCACTGCGGCCTTCCCATCCCGTTAAAACGGAATCGCCGACCTGAGCGTCCTGCACATGTCCCCGACCTTCACCGAAGTCATCCCCGAATTCCGTATCCTCGACACGGTAACGCGGAGCATTGCCTTGGACAATATGTCTGACTTTGCCGGAATTCAGTCCGCTGTTCATATGCTGGCCCCTTCCTCTCCTGAAAAAATTGAGTGCAGCTCCCGCAGCATCCTCCATATTTTTCAACAGGAAGCGTTGTCAATATACATCGCTGACAAATTATTTCTGCGTAACGGACTTTGCGATAATGAGCCTGCTCACGTATACTGGATTTCATATGGATGGTTTGCAGGAGGTCTGATGAATGTATCAACCCAATTCCGGAAAGCAGGGGCAAGACAAGCCTGAATCCCGGCTCAAATATTTTGCCATGATCGCCTGGATCGCTTTGACCTTCTTTTTTACAGCGGTTGCGCTGCTCGGTCTGGTTGTGCTTGCAACTGGAGGCAGTGCAGCCCCTTATGAGAAAATCAGCAGCTCGACACTGCTTATTGTAGCGGCCGGTGCGATTCTGCTGATTGAAGCGTTAACCCGTTTTATGGGCAGCCCGGATGATGAAGCCGGGCAGGATACGGCTCCGGGGGACAAAAACGGACAAGCACGCGCACCTGAGAAGCCGAAGCTTGATTTGAAATCAATGCTGCTGTATGTGGTTCTCGTTGTGGTCATCCTGGTCGGGGGCATTTTGCTCAACAGAAGCCTGCCCGTGTTCACCCTATCCCCATGGATAAGCTTAATCATCGCCGTTATTGGCTGGGCCGGGCTTAAACCGCTGTTCCTGCGCAAGAAAAAATAACAGTACATCATGCCAAGAAGGCAGCGAGAAAGGGGAGTCCCATTGATCCGGAACTCCCCTTTTGCCTGCTCTAAAACCGTGCGAGGAATGACAATCAGATCAGCATATTGAACAGGTTAACGTCCTTGTTCAGTTCGATATACTGGATTCCCTTGTGCTTCATCCGCTCAATCAGCGGCAAATAATCTTCTTTATGCAGGAGCTCGATTCCGACCAGGGCCGGACCGTTCTCCTTATCGTTCTTCTTCGTATATTCAAAACGGGTAATATCGTCTTCCGGCCCGAGCACATCCTGCAGAAATTCCCGCAGAGCGCCTGCCCGCTGCGGGAAATTGACCATGAAGTAATGCTTCAGCCCCTCGTACATGAGGGAGCGTTCCCTGATCTCCTGCATCCGGTCGATGTCATTGTTGCCTCCGCTTATGATGCAAACGACCGTCTTGCCCTGGATTTGCCCCCGGTACTTGTCCAACGCAGCAACAGGCAGCGAGCCTGCGGGCTCCACCACGATGGCACTTTCATTGTACATCTCCAGAATGGACGTACAGGCTTTCCCTTCCGGCACCTTCACAATCTCGTCGAGGACGTTGGAGCAAATGCTGTAAGTCAGCTCCCCAACCCGCTTGACGGCGGCGCCGTCGACAAATTTATTGATTTCCTCCAAGGTTACGACACCGTTATTGCGCATCGCTTCACTCATCGAAGCTGCTCCCAGGGGCTCCACTCCGATGATCTTGGTTGATGGACTCATCGTTTTGATATAAGTGCCTACTCCGGCTGCCAGCCCTCCGCCGCCGATGGTCACAAACACATAATCCGCGGGAGCATCCAGGCTCTCCATAATCTCCATGCCGATCGTACCGTTGCCGGCTACTATTTTCGCCTCATCAAAAGGATGAATAAACGTCATGCCCTGCTCTTTGCACGTCTTGACAGCTTCCTCGTAGGCATCATCAAACGTATCTCCCGTCAGAATGATCTCAACACTGCTGCCGCCGAAACGGCGCACCATTTTGACCTTCTGGTTGGGCGTAGTGCTAGGCATATAAATCTTGCCCTGGATACCGAGAGCATTGCAGGAATAGGCGACTCCCTGGGCATGGTTGCCCGCGCTGGCGCAGACAATGCCTTTGCTTACTTCCTCTGCCGACAAGCTGCGGATCATGTTATAGGCGCCGCGTATTTTGAATGAACGCACAACCTGCAAATCCTCACGCTTCAAATAGACGTCACAGCCGTATTTGGCCGATAGCATCGCATCCCGCTGCAGCGGTGTCCGCACAATCACATCACGCAGCAGATGATGCGCACGCACGATATCTTCCATTCCCACCGATGGAGCCCGCTGGGAAACTTGCTTTGGTTTCATAATTATCACCCACACTCCGCTTACTTATATATGTCTATCTAATATGAACGGCTATTAAAGACCGCTTTCGTTATCATATTACGTTTCTCGCCGGAAAGTGTAAAGACTTCGTCCCTTTTTCAAGCATCAAAATGAAAAAGGGGCTCCGTTCCTGGAAAACGGGTGCCCCTTATAAGTATGTTTGCCTAAAGTCAGCTTATTGCTTAACTGGCTTTTCATTCAAATGTTCGATCAGTTCCGCAAGCTTGGCGTCGCCCTCGGCGGAACCATTGAAGGAGGATACTGCGCGCAGCGGCAAATATTTCATAATAGCCTCACCCATCTCCCCCATAGACTCTGTGTCGAACAAGCCTGGCATGGAATAATTTTTTAAGAATGTATGCACATACTCCCTCTCTTCATCGGTAAGCGCCGGATGATGCAGCAAATCGCCGACCAGGGAGTTGCGGTGCACCCGTACAGGAAGCAGTTGTTCAGATATGACCTCTACCTTTTCAGTTAGGGCGATATCCGCAGAGGAGGACCCGGCCATAATTGTGAACGTGCCGCTCTCCACATGCCAATCCTTAAGCTCCACGTTGTAATAGGCAAAGGCGCGTTTGTCCAGCATAATCGTCACCGTTTTTTCCTCTCCAGGCTGCAGCTCCACCTTGGCAAAACCCTTCAGCTCTTTCGCAGGGCGAATCACGGTGCTCTCATCGTCCTTCACATAGATCTGAACGATTTCCTTGCCGGCCACGCTGCCCGTATTTTTCACATTCACTTGTACTTCAAGGGCATCGGTGTCCTTGATGCTTGAAGAGCTGAGCGTCATGCCCGTATATTCGAACGCCGTGTAGCTCAGGCCATAGCCGAATGGGAACAGCGGCTTCACATTTTTGGTGTCATAATAACGGTACCCTACGAAAATGCCCTCACGGTATTCCACACGGTCCCCTTCACCCGGGAAGAACAGATAGGAAGGGTTATCGCTAAGCCTCTGCGGGAACGTCTCCCCCAGCTTGCCGCTCGGATTTACCTTGCCGTACAGCAGATCCGCGATGGCGCATCCGCCTGCCTGGCCACCGAGATAAGCTTCGAGCACCGCTTTTGCGCAGCCAAGCCATGGCATTTCTACCGGAGCACCGTTACTGAGCACCACCACCGTATTGGGCTGCACAGCAGCTACAGCTTCGATCAGCTCAATATGCGCAGGCGGGAGCTGCAGATGCTGACGATCATAACCCTCCGATTCATAACGATCAGGCAGCCCAGCGAAAATGACGGCCACTTCTGCGGCTGCCGCGGCCTTCTTTGCCTCTTCCAGCAGCTGCGCATCCGTCTCATCCTGTGCAATGCGGTAGCCCTGCGCATACTGCACGCTACCTTCGCCCGCCAGCTTGGTCAGCTCCTCCAAAGGTATGTCCAGCTTGGTCGGTACAATATGCGAGCTGCCTCCGCCCTGGAATCGCGGCTTCTGTGCGAATTCCCCAATGACCGCAACAGACCTGCCTTGAGCAAGCGGCAGAACGCCGCCCTCATTCTTGAGCAGCACCATACTTTCTGCTGCAGCCTTGCGCGCAAGCGCGTGATGGGCGTCTGCATCATAGGTGGCGTTTTCTTTTCTATGGTCCACCGTTTTGAAGATAATCGTCAGCAGACGCTCAACCGCACGGTCCAGCACCCCCTCGGACAGCCTGCCGCTCCGCACGGCTTCGACGATCTTGTGGTCTCCAGTACCACCGCTCGATGGCATCTCCAGCTCCAGGCCTGCCGCAAGGCCTTCAGACCGCTCGTTGACCGCACCCCAGTCGGATACAACAAAACCTTCATGGCCCCACTCGTCCTTCAGGATATCTGTCAGCAAATATTTATTTTCGGAGGCATAGGTTCCGTTCACCTGGTTGTAAGAGCACATGACCGTCCAAGGCTGAGACTGCTTCACGGCTCCTTCAAAGCTGGCCAGATAGATTTCCCGCAGCGTACGCTCATCTACAACAGCGTCCACGGACATCCGGCGATGCTCCTGGTTATTCACCGCAAAGTGCTTCAGCGAAGTGCCGACGCCCTGGCTTTGCACACCCTGAATATGGTTCGCGGCCATCTCCGTGGACAGATAAGGGTCCTCGGAGAAATATTCAAAGTTTCTGCCGCAGAGCGGAGAACGCTTAATATTCACGCCGGGGCCAAGCAGAACAGCTACATCCTCGGCCTGACATTCTTCGCCAAGCGCAACGCCTACCTCCTGAATGAGCTCACGGTTCCATGAGGTGGCAAGACCGGCCGCAGATGGAAAACATGTCGCAGGCACGCTGTCCATCAGCCCCAAATGGTCCCCGCCTTCCCTTTGCTTGCGCAGCCCGTGCGGCCCGTCCGTCACCATGATTGAAGGAATTCCGAGACGTTCAACACCCTTCAGGCGCCAAAAATCCTGGCCTGAACACATACCGGCTTTTTCCTCAAGTGTCATCTGCGCAATTAAAGCTTTAATATCTCTGCTCATTGTTGATTGGCCTCCCAGCGATAAAAAAATATATTTAGGCTAACTTATAATAACGTTTTCATTCTTGATTTTATGTAGGTTGCTTTCTTAGTTATGGTATTTTTTTTGGATTTTCGGTAATATTTTTATGACAATGATGGTGAAAGGATGTTCACTTTTGGGCACATATGACTCTTTGCCGTTTGACGCAGATTATATATGCCAGCTGATTTATGATGCCTACCAGATCCCGGTCTGTTATCTCGATGCTTCCAGACAGCTTGCAGCGGCACAACCCGAGCCTGCCCGGATTCCGGTAAACCCGCTTTACGCTTCGCTCAGGGATGCGCTTGATAGCTTGCTTAACCCGGAGGAGCCCAGAGATTTTCCTATCCTGAAAGCAACGGCATATCTCGAACGTTATGTCACTGTCAGGCCTGGTCACGCAGATGGGGAATCCGGCTGCTTCATATTGGGACCAGTCTTGTTTTACCGCATGAATGAGCAGTCCGTCACCGGTCTGATGGCCGATTGCAGCATTCCGCTTAAATACAAGGATGAGTTGATCAGCTACTACAATTCCGTACGGTATGCTGGAAAAGCCCCCCTGCTGCAAGCGGGGATCCTGCTGTATTCCCTGATCAGCGGCAGGCAGCTTGAAATGGAGGAGGCCTTGTCCCGCAACCGTGAATACAAGCTGACCGTGGATTGGCCGGAGGACAACATTTACTTGAATCTGGCCGACCGGCGGGAAAACGTCATGCTTCATAATGACCCTGTGCTGGAAAAAACGATGCTGCACTACATCCGGGAAGGACGTAAAAAAGAGCTCGCTGAATTTTTGGAGGAAGGAAGCGGGTTCGAAAATCCGGGAGTGCTGTCGAAGAAAAGCAATTTACGCAGCCAGAAAAATTTGTCAATTTGCGCCATTGCCCTCGCCACCCGTGCCGCCGTAGATGGCGGCATGCCTGTCGAAATGGCCTATACCCTAAGCGATTTGAGCATACAGCATATCGAGGAACTGCATGAAGTTCGGGAGGTCATTCGTTATACGCATGAGTGCCTGTGCGATTTTGCGGACAAGGTGCGATCCGTGCGGGAAAAGCGTTATTCCAGGCCGATATCCGTTTGTCTGAACTATATTTACAATCACATTTATGATGAGATCAGCCTCAACCGGCTGGCAGAGGAAGCCGGGCTTCACCCGAGCTACCTATCCCGCCTTTTTCGTGAGGAAACGGGGCTGTCCATGACGGGATACGTGCAGCAGGCCAAGATTGAAGAGGCCAAGAAGCTGCTGACGCTCACCAATTACTCGCTGGCCGATGTGTGCAGCAGGCTGCGTTTTAATGATCAGAGCTATTTCACCAAGGTATTCAAAAAATATGCGGGGGTCACCCCCCGTGTATTCCGTAGCCAGCCGGGAGAGTAATAAGAAAAACGAAAACGTACACCGACGTACCAATCTGAACTCTAAAAAACCGTCTATCGCCAGGGCATCACTGCCACATGGACGTAGACGGTTTATGTTAAAACCCGATCGGTCAAACTGTGTACTTTTCTGCAAACCAGCGTGCAGCGGCCTCAACTTCGGTGCGTGTCAACTGATGGCCGTGCCGCTCCCAGTGCATTGTCACTTCTGCCCCGGCGCCTTCCAGCATATCGCGCAGCTCCTCCGTGCCCGCCAGCGGAATCATCGAGTCATTCTCCCCTGCCCCGATAAACACCGCCAGGTCCTTCAGGTCGGGAAGCTGGAGATCACGGAGCGGCACCATCGCATGATGGAGAATCGCGCCACGCAGCACATCCTTTTGATGGAAAATCATACTTGCCGCGATGTTCGCGCCATTGGAGTATCCGATGGCCACCACGTTGCGGCGGTCAAATTCATAACGTTCAGCAGCTTCATCCACAAAAGCAGACAGCTCCTTCGTGCGCATGACCAGATCCTCCAGATCGAATACACCTTCAGCCAGACGCCGGAAAAAACGCGGCATTCCGTTTTCCAGTACATTTCCTCTTACCCCCAAGACAGAAGAGCCCGGCGATACCAGCTCTGCCAGCGGCAGCAGATCATGTTCATTGCCTCCGGTTCCGTGCAGCAGCAGCAGTACAGGCGCATCAGGGTTGCTTCCTTTGCGAAATATATGATTCATAACAAACAGCCGCCTTTCATTTTGTTTAATATTAAGATTCTTATATTTGAATTTTATTATACACAAGACCGCTCCGTTAAACAACCATTAGTTACTTGACTGTTGCAAAAAACTTGTCGTGTAAGTTTTTGACGAATGTTATATAAAACTGTAAACCGAATAGAAGTAT
>NZ_JBHHMI010000047.1:0-13425 GCF_042136365.1 Paenibacillus enshidis
TTGACAGGAGTCACGGGTCTGACTGGTTTGACAGGAGTCACGGGTCTGACTGGTTTGACAGGAGTCACGGGTCTGACGGGCTTGACAGGAGTCACGGGTCTGACCGGTTTGACGGGAGTCACGGGCCTGACCGGCTTGACGGGAGTCACGGGTCTGACGGGGTTAACCGGAGCCACCGGAGCAACAGGTGTGACCGGCGTGACTGGCCCTACTGGCCCTACAGTTACGGCGAATAATTTGTTTGCGGGTATAACCTCGGCAGGTTCCAACCCGGTTCCTGTACCCCCCGGTGGAGTCATTCCACTTGCAACTTTTAATCAAAACGGTACGGCAATCACCAACGCCGCTGGCAACATTAGCTTAGCCGCAAATCAGACGTACTCAGTGGTCTATAAAACTAATGCAGTCACACAATCTGTTCCTGTAGCTGAGGCTATATTCCTTGATGGAAATATAATATTCGGTACTAATAGTCAGACTAGTATTTTTACTCCTGGTATAAATGAAGTTTTGACAGGAAACGCCATTATAACCACTACAATGGCAAGTATATTAACATTGCAAAATCAAGGAGGTACTGCTGCTACCTATGGTTCGACAGGTGTAAGTGTTGTTAAGCTGGCTTAACCGGTAATGCATTGGCTGCTCATCAGGTGAGTAGTAAGCAAATGATAGGTTGACCTGCGCCACCCTTCAGACGCTTCATCGGGCATGGGGGGTGGTCATCATGAACGCTGTTAATATCGGATAAATATCCCCGAAAGCATCAAATGAAAATTCCCCAATTTTATCGATCGGCTTCTCCTGACGGTTCGGGACGGAAGAAGCCGACTTTTTTCTTCTCCTTGATGCGATAACTCTCGACCTTGATGTTAACGTCTGCACCAGATCGTGCGCCGTGATGGAATAGATGGTATGCCGCTGCTTGATTGTTTCAAGACCGAGCGCCACAGCCAGATGCTCTTGCTTACACCGGGCGGTCCAAGGAGGATGAGATTTCCTGATGCTCCACATGTTGGTCTGGGGCCTATCAGAGAATACAATGGAATGACAGATACTGAGAAGAAACACATAGCACAATCCAGATTGGTGGAATCACCGGACTTTAGTAAAGAGGTGGGTTATGGATAAGCCGAGTATTTCGTTATGCATGATCGTCAAGAATGAGGAAAAATATCTTCCGAAATGCCTCAGCAGTGTCCAGAGAATTGTGGATGAGATCATCATTGTGGATACCGGATCCACGGATGATACGGTATCGATTGCGAAGGCCTTTGGAGCCAAAGTCATTCAGATGCCGTGGCAGGACAGCTTTGCGGACGCCCGCAACCGGAGCATCGAAGAAGCGACAGGGGACTGGATTCTCTGGCTGGATGCCGATGAAGAGATGGATGTAGATGAATCCGACAAACTCAAGGAGCTGCTGACTCGGGATGCGGTCCGCGAGCAGCGGATCGAGGGCATTCAATTTATGTTCTGGAATCACCTTGAAGGAGGCGGCCTGGAGCACAATTATTTACTGAGAATGGTTCGAAACCGGCCGCAATACCGTTTTGAAGGGAGGATTCACGAACAGATTTTGCCCATTATGCTGAAATTCAATCCTCGTCTGCAGCTCGGACAGGTGGATATTCATGTTCATCATTATGGTTATCTGGTTAAAAATGTAGTTGATCAGGATAAAACCCGCCGCAATATAACGCTACTTCAGCAATCCATGGCGGAGTATCCAGAATATTCGTATTATTTTTATTACTTGGGCGTTGAGCTATACAGAATGAATGAGCTGGAGGGAGCCCTCCGCAACATAAATGTATTTTTGAATAGGGCGGCGGGGCTTACTGGGAAGGTGTTAGTGGCCAGTGCGCATAAATACAAGCTCATGATCCTGGCAGATATGAAGCGTTACCATGACCTCATCCGGCATAGCGAGGAAAGCATTGCCCGATTTCCCGGATTCACGGATTTGTATCATCTAAGGGCGGTCGGGTTTGATGCTCTGGGGGAATCCGACAAGGCCATGGATTCCTTGCGGCAAGCGTTGAACATCGGTCCGTCTGAGGGGGGATATCCGACCAGGGCGGGATGCGGAACTCATTTAACGTGCCGGGACCTCGGCATTTTGTATGCAGCTGCCGGAAATTCAAAAGACGCAGACCTGTATTACACGCTGGCGAGTCTCATGTCTGTTAATACGGCAATCACCTTCAAAGAACTGTCGGTTGTTTAGAGATTACAGCGGAATCATCAGGCCACCTGGTGGTGAGGCAGGGGCCTTTTTCCGGTGTGCTCCGCATGGCGATAACCAGGACGGGTCATGGGATGGTTCCTTTTGGTGGCGTAGGATCTGACGGATTATGCTCTTCCCATGTATCGTCCTTGTGTTCATCCAGGATGTCCGTGTTCAGCGTAGAAGTCTTGGGCGTCTTGTCGGGCTCGGCATCGTTATTCACATCCCGTGAAAATTGAAACTCAGGCTTGGGCGCCCGGATCAGGCGGTCCATAATGGAAGGAATCAGCAAAGCCAGCGCACAAGCGAAAATAATACAGATCGTGTAGGCTTCATGCTGTCCGGGTGAGAAGGGCGGAAACACAACATTTCGGTACCATACGATAAAACCGTTCAGGACCAGTCCCGTGAATGCCAGCCAGTGTCCGAAACGCGTGGCCGCGCCTTTGGCCCTGTACATCCGCAGCCTGACAAAAAGGGATAATCCCCCAAACAGCAGCAATATGACGACCAGCATAAGGAGCAGGAAGGTCGTGAAATAGGATTCTTGCGGACCAAGCAGTACATATATGCCGAGGAACCGGAAGAACACAAAAGCAATCAGCCAGAACAGAATTCCCATAACCACGAATTTGATCCATTGCATCATGATGGCCATCTCCTTGATCGGGTGTAGTAGCTGTAGTATGTTCCGGCTTATTTTGAACTATGCATACTCCTTTTTATTTCTCTTTGCGGAGATAAGCCTCATGCTCAATCGACCGTTTCGACAATACCTCAAGGATTCGCTCGTGTCGTTGTTGCGTGGCTGCAATTTCATGGATGGTCTCTGTATTCTTAGCCACTTGTTCGAAGGTCTTGTCCAGCTTGCTTTCAATACGATCCACCTTGGTATCAAGGGAGTCTACCTTGGCTTCAAGGGAATCCATACGTTCCGTTACGCGGGTTTCAAAGGAATCCATACGGGTGTCAAGGGAATCTAATTTGCCGAGTATCTGATTCAATATTTCTTCGTTCACTATACCAGCTCCTTGGTGACGTAATTACGTATATTATAGCATAGGCAGCAGCTTGTTGAAACAAGAATATACCACATCCGTATCTGCCAAAGTGTCAATCCCGGAACGCAAACTGATCGGGATCTTCACCGAATCTTTGATTGAGGTTCAAGGCGTCAATCGCAAGCATATGCTCCTGGGACAGGTGAAAATCGAAGATGTCCGCATTCTCGACCAAGCGCTCCGGGCGGGACGATTTGGGAATCGTAATTACGCCTTTTTGCAAATTCCAGCGCAGGATGATCTGCGGCACCGTCTTGCCGTACACGGAAGCGATATCCGACAGCAGGGGAATGCAGCGGAAGTTTCCCTGCATCAGCGGACTCCAGGCTTCCATCTGAATCTGATGCTGCTTGCAGAAGGCCAGCAGAGGCTCCTGGGTCAGAAGAGGATGGAACTCGACCTGATTCACGGCAGGTTTTACGCTGCTGCCAGACATTAGCTCGGTCAGATGATGAATCTGGAAATTGCTGACACCAATGGCTCTCACCTTGCCTTGCTTTTGCAATTCGATAAAAGCTTCCCATATTTCCTGATACTGCCCCTGAATGGGCCAATGTATTAAATAAAGGTCGATGTAGTCTGTCCCCAGACGCTGCAGGCTTGTCTCGCAGGCCGTGATGGTTCCGTCGTAGGTGGCATTTTTGTTCCAGAGCTTGGTCGTTAGGAACAGCTCCCGTCTTGGCAGCCCATAACGCTTGACTGCTTCTCCCACCAACATTTCATTTCCGTAAATCGCAGCGGTATCCACACTTCGATACCCGGCCATCAGCGCATTCCGGATGATCCGGCTGATCTCATCAGCGTTCTTTACCTTCCATAATCCCAGCCCCAGCCAGGGCATTTCCACTCCATTGTTCAGCATGCAGCGTTCCTGTATATCTGTAATCACAGCGCACCCTCCAGACGGTTGTCATTTCTGTTTGCCTGTCCGTTTTGCTACATCATATTCGCAGGGTTATCAATTATGCTTCTGCTTGTACCCCTAAATTTGCTGGCACATCATGGGCAGGTGGGCACATATACATATAAACATAGATGCAAATAGGGGAGGATTATTAGATGTCTGTATCCGATAGGGATCTGCGCACGAAAATACTGGAATTAACTGCCGAATACCATCAAGCGAAATGGCGTGAAAAAAAATTCCGTCCCGGCGTGGATTATATTCCCGTCAGCGGCAAGGTGTTTGACGCTGCCGAGCTGTCGAACCTGGTCGATGCTTCCTTGGATTTTGTATTGACGACATATCGTTATGCTCAAGTTTTTGAAAAAGAGTTCGCCGCTTTCATGAATACACGTTATGCCATGCTGACCAATTCGGGATCAAGCGCCAATCTGCTGGCCTTCTCCGCATTGACCTCTCCGCGTCTCGGGGAACGGAGAATTGAGCCGGGCAGCGAAGTCATTTCTGTAGCGGCCGGATTCCCGACGACCATTAATCCGATCCTCCAGAACGGGGCGGTCCCGGTATTCCTGGATGTGGATATTCCAACCTACAACATCAATACAGCCCTGCTGGAAGAGGCGATTAGCCCGAAGACCAAGGCCATTTTCATTGCACACACGCTCGGCAATCCGTTTAATCTGGCCGAAGTGAAGCGGGTCGCGGATAAGCATAATCTTTGGTTAATCGAGGATACCTGCGACGCGGTGGGCTCGGTCTATAACGGTCAGATTGTCGGCTCCTACGGGGATCTGGCCACCGTCAGCTTCTACCCGGCGCATCATATCACGATGGGCGAAGGTGGTGCGGTTCTGACTTCCTCGCCAAGACTGAAGAAGATCGTTGAGTCCTTCCGGGATTGGGGCCGGGATTGCTGGTGCAATGCGGGTGTAGACAATACCTGCGGCAGACGCTTCGATTGGCAGCTTGGCGATCTTCCCGCAGGTTATGATCATAAATATACGTACAGCCATATCGGATATAACCTGAAAGTGACGGATATGCAGGCAGCGGTCGGGGTGGCTCAGCTGCAGAAGCTCCCGGGCTTCATCGACAAACGCAAGGAGAATTTTGCCTTCCTCACGCAAGCCTTGAAGCCGCTTGAGGAGTTCCTCATTTTGCCCAAAGCCACACCTGACAGCGATCCGAGCTGGTTCGGTTTTCCGATTACACTGCGCGCAGGGGCGCCGGTTACCAGAAATGAGCTGGTACAGAAGCTGGAAGAGAGCCGCATCGGGACCCGGCTGCTGTTCGCGGGTAATATCCTGCGCCAGCCAGCTTACAAGGACATTCCGCATCGTGTGGTCGGTGAACTGAAGAATACAGACAACATTATGAACAACACCTTCTGGATCGGGGTGTATCCGGGATTAACGGAAGAGATGCTGCAGTATGCGGCGGATACGATCGGCAAGATCTTGAGAGCCGGAGGTAAAACAGTATGAAGATTGTGATTTTGGCAGGCGGTTATGGCACCCGTATCAGTGAGGAGACACATCTGAAGCCGAAGCCGATGATTGAGATCGGAGATAAACCGCTGCTGTGGCATATTATGCGTATTTTTTCGCACTACGGACAGAACGAATTTATCATTTGTCTTGGTTATAAGGCCAACGTCATTAAGGAATATTTTGCTCATTATGATTTATACGGCTCGGATGTCACGATTGATTACGGCAAGCCTGCGTCTGACCAGATCACGGTTCACAATCAGTATCTGGAGCCATGGAAGGTCACGCTTGTCGATACGGGCCAGGATACGATGACCGGGGGAAGAATCAAGCGCATTCAAAAGTATGTGGACAATTCCACTTTTATGCTGACCTACGGGGACGGAGTGGGCGACGTTAACATCGACAAGCTGCTGGAATTTCACCGGTCCCATGGAAAATTCGCCACCGTATCCGCCACGCAGCCTAGCGGCCGGTTCGGGATGCTTGATATAGGGGAGAGCTCGGAGGTATTAGGGTTCAAAGAGAAGCCGCAAGGGGATGGCGGCTGGATTAATGCGGGCTTTTTTGTGCTTGAGCCTGCCGTGTTTGATTACATTGAAGGCGATGCGACGTTGTGGGAGAATGAGCCACTGGAAAACCTGGCCGACTCCGGCCAGTTGATGGCTTACCAGCATACTGGCTTCTGGCATCCGATGGACACCCTCCGTGACAAGAATTATCTGGAGGGGCTGTGGAAAAGCGGGCGGGCTCCCTGGAAGAAAGGGTAAGGAGGTTAACGCCATGGCATTATCGGGAGCGTTCTGGAAGGGCAAGAAGGTTCTGATTACAGGACATACGGGGTTTAAAGGCAGCTGGCTCACCCTCTGGCTGCATCATCTGGGGGCAGAGATCACGGGATATGCGCTGGAGCCGCAAGGGGAGCCGAATGTATTCACCGAGGCTGGCGTCGAAGGGATCTGTCGGTCCGTGATTGGCGATGTGCGTAACCGTGGGCATCTGCTGGAGACGATGCTTGCGGCCGAGCCGGATATCGTCATTCATATGGCAGCCCAGCCCCTGGTTCAATATTCATATGAGCATCCAGTCGAGACGTTTGAAGTGAATGTCATGGGAACGGTGAACGTGCTGGATGCCGTTCGGCAGACCGCGGCGCTGAATGGGAAGCTGCAGGCTTTCCTTAATGTGACGACAGACAAATGTTATGAGAACCGGGAATGGGTGTGGGGCTACCGCGAGAGCGACCGGCTTGGTGGCTATGATCCGTATTCGAACAGCAAGGCATGCTCCGAGATGGTAACGGCAGCCTACCGCAGCAGCTATTTCAACCCGGATACACACCCGGCTCCGCTGCCGGTGGTAGCCACGGCCAGGGCCGGCAATGTGATCGGGGGCGGGGATTGGTCGGAGAACCGCATCATTCCGGATTGTATCCGTGCATTAAGCGGAGGTGGTCCCTTAATGGTACGGAATCCCGCAGCGATTCGTCCATGGCAGCATGTGCTTGAACCGTTAAGCGGGTATCTGCAGCTCATTGAAGCGATGGTTACACACGGGAATACTTACGCCGGCGCATGGAACTTCGGCCCGGACGAAGACAGTGAGCGCAATGTGGAGTGGCTGGTCAGAGGGGTTGGCAGGCTGTGGGGCCAGGATGATTTTTATCAGATTCAGAGCGGATCGGCACCGCACGAAGCGCTCAACTTGAAGCTGGACAGCGCCAAGGCGAAACGAAATCTGCACTGGTCTCCAAGATGGGATATCCATACGGCTCTCCAATATACAGTAGCGTGGTACCAGGCCCATCAACAGCATGAATCGATGCGGCAGATCTGTGTGGATCAGATTGAATCTTACATGGCCTCTATTTAATGGAAAGTCATCTGGAAAGGGGGATAGGAAGGAATGAAATTATCCGATTATGTCATCGATTTCATCAGCCGTCATGGGGTCAGGCATATCTTTGAAATGACAGGCGGGGCGATTGTGCATTTGATCGATTCAACGATTGATGCCAAGGGGATCACTACCGTATCGATGCATCATGAGCAGGCCGCCGCCTTTGCGGCCGAAGGTTACGGCCGGATCAACGGAAAGCTTGGGGTAGCCATGGCCACCAGCGGACCAGGGGCGCTGAATTTGCTGACCGGGATCGGCAGCTGTTATTTCGACTCTGTGCCGTGTTTGTTCATTACCGGGCAAGTGAATACGTATGAATACAAGTTTGACCGCCCTGTCAGACAAATTGGCTTCCAGGAGACGGATATTGTCAGCATTGTCCAGCCGATTACGAAGTTTGCAAAGTTGGTGACTGACGATAAGAACATCCGCTATGAGCTGGAAAAGGCGGTGTACATCGCCCAGCATGGCCGGCCCGGTCCGGTGCTGTTAGATCTTCCGATGAATGTGCAGCGTGCCGAGATTGAACCGGATGAGCTGGAGAGCTTTTTCGGCAGTGAGGAGCACCGCCAATATGAAGGGGATGCGGGCCCTGATGAAATTCCGGAAATCGAGGAGGTCCTTGACCTGCTTGCCGAGGCGAAGCGCCCCCTGATTCTCGCCGGCGGAGGGGTCCGGGCGGGCAATGCGGCCGCCGAGCTGCAGGAGTTCGCAGACAAGAGCAGTATTCCCATCGTCAGCTCTCTGCTCGGTCTGGATGTGCTGCCGACCACCAATCCCTTAAGTGTAGGGTTAATCGGCTCTTACGGAAATCGCTACAGCAATCTGGCTGTGGCGAACTGTGACCTGCTGCTCGTGCTCGGCTCCAGGCTGGATACCCGTCAGACGGGAACGAGGCCGGATACCTTTGCACGTGAGGCCAAAAAGATTCACGTTGATATCGATGCCGACGAGCTGAATGCCAAGGTCAGCGTAGATGTGGCCATCCATGCCGATGTTAAACGGTTTCTGCAGCAGATCAACGAGCGGGTACCGCAGGCCCCGAAGCGTAAATATGCGGCCTGGAAGCGGACGCTTGAGGATTACATGCTGCGCTATCCAAGCGGTGTGAAGCCGACGAAGCCCGGCGTCATCGACCCGAATCTGTACATTCAACTCCTGTCTGCCTGCTGTGAGGAGAATGATTTGATTGTGCTTGATGTGGGTCAGCATCAGATGTGGGCAAGTCAGTCCTTTCAATTAAAGCCGGGGCAGCGCTTGTTGAACGCGGGTGGCATGGGAGCCATGGGCTTTGCCGTTCCGGCGGCCATCGGAGCCGCGATGTGTCAGCCGGACAGCAGAGTTGTGGTCATTGCAGGTGATGGCGGCTTCCAGGTGAACATCCAGGAGCTGCAGACGATTGTGCAAAACCGGCTGCCGATCAAAATCTTCATTATGAATAATCATCACCTGGGCATGGTCCGGCAATTCCAGGATATGTATATGGACGGACGCCGCCAATCGACGGTTGAAGGCTACGGATGTCCTGACTTGGTGGAGGTGTCGGAGGCTTACGGCATCCCGGCCCAGCGGATTTCCAAGTTTGAGGAGGCCCAGCACATCACCAGCGAAGCGCTGAAAACGCAGGGAGCCTACCTTGTGGAGGTCAATCTGGAGACCGATACAGAAGTGCATCCGAAACTGGCCGTGAACCATCCGATTGAGGATATGTATCCGTTTCTGGAACGAAACGAGCTTGCAGGCCTCATGAAAATCAAACCCCTTCCGGACTCGCCCTAATTCCTTGCTGGAGGCGAACCGGGTCGCCTCCATATGTTGTATCAGAAAAGCGACCTTAATCGGTCGCTTTTTTGCTGGTTTTGTACTTTTCCGTTCGCCACAGGCGAAGGGGAGACAGCGTTACGATATAGAATGAAAAAACCCAACTCTGCTAACGAAGCGGAGAAGGGTTTTTATTGAGTGTAGTCAGCCCTAGCTAACGAAGCGGAGAAGACTACACTCATCCGTATTATTTCTGTATAATCATGATATTAAGTATGTGGATGAAAGTCAAGTCATACGTTATCATTTTGGTTATTTGGGATGTGTAGCAAATAATGGTTCTACTAATAAAGTATAATGCTTAATAGATAGAAAGGGAGCTTATTACATATGGTTCGTATATTTATAGGATCTTCAAGAGAGGCTATTAATTATGTAAATGCCATTCAAGCATTGCTTTCGTATAACGCAGAAGTTACACCTTGGCATGCAGGGGTTTTTGTAGGTCATAAATATACTATGGAATCACTCGGAGAACAGTTGAGAACAAATGATTTTGCTGTATTTGTTTTTGGAGCTGATGATTTAGTTCGATTGAGGGGTAAAACTTACCTTGCTACGCGAGATAACACTTTGTTTGAAATGGGACTGTTTTGGGGAAGACTAAATCGTGAGAGAGTCTTTTTTCTAATCCCTGACAAGTTGCCAGAAGTTACAGATAATACGCTGGATTTTGTTGAGAATTATCATTTAGCGTCGGACCTTAACGGATTGAATGTGTTAACTTATAATGTTCGTGAAAAGGACTACAATTATAACGCTGCTGTAAATGTAGCCTGCTCACATATTTTGCAAGAAATTTCAAGGTTAGAGAACTTTGAGCATCCTGAGGATATCATCCCTACTCTTCGATCCGTTGTGAGCTTTTATAGAAAGTTTAATCACAACGTAATAAGTCGTGAGGATGACCACTTGGATTATCTTACTGCTGCTGTTCAGACTTCTTATAATGCAAATTGTGTAGGGTTTAATGTTGATGGCGTTGCACTTTGGCGAGCAGATCATGAGAGGATTGAGCAGATATCTGGAAATGTTGGAAAAGGAAAATCATACCCGTTTACGGTTAATCAAAATTTGGAAAAAGGACAACATAAAATATTAGTTGTAGAGGCCTATTTAAATAGTAGGATCGAGTTTATTGATTCGAGCATAGGGCTTGAAAAGCAATATTTATTATGTTATCCTGTTGGTAAGCACTATGTGTTGAGTATCCATATAATGGGATATAAAATGATTAGCAATGAGAAAATGGAATTTTTGTATGACGTAAACCAAGGACTAATTGGTACTGTTCATAATCTACTTGGAGGTGATTGGTCTTGAGTAAACATCATAAATCTTCGCAGAATAAAAACCATACTCAAATCGTTCGCTCTTTTTTGAGTGATACGGAAGGCACAACACATCTACCAAGAGTAGTGATGGTACCTGGAGATAATGGTAAAGATAAGGAAGGCTTGGTTGTATTCTCGCGGAACGCGATTTATAAAAAGCCCTCATTTTTATAATTTTGGAAAAGGTGGCCTTCTAATAAAGAAGACCACCTTTTTTTGCGATCTATAACCATGTACGTGATTTCAGCGTCAAAATGATTTATATCCTTTGCAGGCTGAATTACTACACGGTCAACGTGTTCCTGAAGAACTTCCACTAATAAATTGATGGAAGCATTCGAGTCTATGACCTATTTTGCCGAAGATAGACGAATAAACAAGCCCCTCCCCTGAACGGACATATAATGCTGTATAACGAAAGGGGAGGTGTTTTAGTGTCCGGTTACAACTACGGTACAGGCCCAAGCAACTGCGACAATGGAAATTGCCCGGAACAAGTGATTACGGCTCCTACGAAAACTCAGTATGAGCATATTTACAAGAAACAACCCGTTCAGGTCATCCATCCGATTGAGATCGTGCGAAAATACCATTGCTGCCCCGTGTATCATCATTCTTATGTGTATAGCGTAAGAGACGAGTTTGAGAATCCGCTGGCCCCTGATCAACCATTGATTAGCAGCTACCGGAACAAGAATCTCAAGAAAAAATCCGCTGCAGGCCGCAAGGCTGCCGCTAGCCGTAAGGCCAGCGTGAGCAGTGCCAGAGCAAAAATGAAGAGCAAAGCAGTCAGCAAGTCTTCTGGCAGCAAGCTCAGAAGCAAGCCTGGAAGCAAATTTGCAAGCAAGAGTACGAAAAAGAAGTAACAACCTTGTAGGGCTATGCCTTGAACGCTTCGCGTGTTCAAGGCATTTTTTTGTCTGTTCATTCGAAAATGAGAAGAAAACTTCACTCCTTACGTACAGGAGCACACTAAACAATACACTTGGATGAAGAATGAAGGAACTGGAATCTATCACTCTGCATTAATTATATAACGTCCTATAGGACGTGTCCATAAGGTCGTAATAAATTATTCCCTATTTTGTTACCATAAATGAATAAATAATCATGGCAAGAGGGGTACACAGGGGTGAAAATCAAGGAAGCACGCGAATTAAAAAGGTTTGCACAGGAACAGATTGCTATCCTTGTTGGTACTTCTGTCCGGCATTATCAACGCGTTGAAGCAGGGCACGACATACCTAATGTGATTCTGGCCCTGGAAATCTGCCGTGTTCTGGAGGTTGACCCCCGTGATGTAGAAGAGTGGCAGGATAGCAGCAAACGCCCACGCCGCCGCCGCCCTATTCAAAAGTAAGAACACTCCCCCCGTTAAATGTGGAGTGTTCTTTGCTTTTTTACGCTGTATCAAGAGTAGTTGACCTGGGGTCAGAATATGTATATATTTGTAACATACTGGGATCTATTCACTCCATCTTTGATTTACACATCGTGAATCTAAATGGAGGTGTTTTTGTTGGAAGAAGTATTAGACAAGAAGGAAGCCCTTTTCATGCTGTCTGAAAGCCATTATTTAGACAAAGCATTCGAGCTGTTCAAAATCAGCTATCGTGAGGAAGAATGGGATAAAGCGGATGGTATCGCAGATTACATATACGAGAGATCCAACAAATTGTATCAACAGCATATCTTTCGCACTGCTGCCCATCAAGCCGTGGACACTCCTCCCAGACGCCCACTTGTGTTTTATTATGCATACAGTTATATCGCCAAGGCACTGGTTTATCAAAAAAAGGGTTTATATGAGCGGGCCAAAGAGTATATCGCCAAGTATAGTGACATGAGCTGGTTTCGCGGTTTGGATGAAGATGGGCTGGAAGAGGTTGAAAAATTTCATTTTTGGGCTAAGGCAAACACATTTGCCGTTGATCTGATTTCAGGGAACCACAGAATATTGTCAGATTATGTCCAATTTCTCATAGATAATCCGGAAGAGATTTTACCAGGCATGGTTACGATTATGGAGGCGGCCAATCAAAATGATTGGAATGTAGATTATATCCTCCATCAATTTTCCCAGGACATAGAAAGCTTTGCGACATTGGAGGAAAACAATAACCAACTATTTGTTTGAAACTTTCCGTGGTTATGCATCAGACGAGCAGCAGGAAGCATACCAAACCATTTTGAAAGGAGTTCTGACAGATGAAAATGGTAAAGGCTTTAATCTCAGCAGGTATGGTGTTCGCATTTCTTAGTATATCTATACCTTTGTCTCCGGCAAGTCCCGCCACGTCTACAACAAATCACGGCGTCGGGGGCTGACTGGACCTCGAAAGCATAACTTTGAACGGACGCCCCTGACGGGAGCGTTCGTTTTTTTATGGATAAATTATTCAACTTTCGTAGCAAGAAATCGGCAAACAGGCCCTGATATAACGCGATAAAACGGAATCTGCTGCTGGGATTGACGCTGAATCAAAGCAGACAGCTTTTTGCCAGCTTTCTTGCAAGAAGGGGATTCGCCCCCTCAGAGTCTAGTAGGCCGAGTGAGATGGGGGTCTATAAGGTGGTGTCTGGTGTGTGGTGTCTGTTGCCTGATGCCCGGTGCTTGGTGCCTCTCCATACAGCCTTGCACCATTATCCCTTTTGATCAGAATGCGGGGGTTGGAGGTTCGGGGGG
>NZ_JBHHMI010000048.1:0-12252 GCF_042136365.1 Paenibacillus enshidis
AGACAAACCGGGCGCAATCCTTGGTGGCTCTAAAGTTCGTGGTGTGCGCTGCGTCGCTTTCTCTGTGCCATATCACCCTCACAAGGGTGATATGGCACAGAGAAAGCGACGCATTCGAGCATTAAAGTTTGGCCATTCTTGGCCCATCAATATTTGGTTGTGTGCTATGAGTAATGTGTATGGAGTCATTCCCTAACGGGCGAATGCTACGCATTCGACTCCCGACGATCCAGCTCAACGGCTTGCCGCAAGCGGCCGACCCTTCGGGTCAAATCATCTTCGTGCCGATTAAAAAAATCCGCTGCAGCGTCCGGCGAAACGCAGCATCGTGTTCTACTTCTCTCAACCACCGTCGCAAGCGACTGGTGTAGAACTTGGTATTTGTCTGTGTTAGCCAAATGCATTAACTAACTTTCTAAAACTTCATCATCTATATAAAAAAAGCTGCTACACAGAAGGCACAGTGCCTTTGCATACCAGCTTGGAAGCAATAAAAAAAGCCCTTTTCGACATGCCTAAATAGGCATGCAAAAACAGACTTATTGCCAATCTTCATTAACTTGTTCTCTGCCCGATCCATACGGTCAGCAAAGAAAATACTAGATACCTAGTGGTGCTTACATCAAAAATAAATTGCCTGGAGCGATGAGCTCCAAACAGCATACGAATTGCACCCCTCTGATTGTGGATGCGTCTTGTTCTTTGGATGCGCGATGGCCACAAAGAAAATCATTGAATCTTGGTAATGCCAATAGCATACAACAGATTCTGGCCAAAATCTATTTTTCTTGCCTGCTGCAGGCAGCTGCTGTACTCTGCGCCTTGAATTATGTAAATATAAAATGCGAAAAGCCGCCAGATGCATCTGGCGGCTTCCTGGGACCCCTCGAAGGAGTCTGTGTATGTTTACTGCAAAAATTGCAATGGGCCTCTAACGAACGACGTTGAGAACCTGTGTTTTATTTCCGTACCGTACATTATACGCTAAGCATTGCGTAAACGCAACAGAATAGTGAACAAAGTGGGTTTACGTCACTTTATTTAGCCCCTTTGTGGTGAACCTCTTCTGTATTTTGTTATAAAGGTCTTTCAATTTAGGCACAGGAACTTTAATTATCTGATCACCCGACCTTAACGGCGCATTTATTCTTAATTTGCTAATGCACCGCATCTGGCTTACTGCAGCAATACTCTTTGTCCCAGCTGGGTACCTGCTTAGCTTATTTATTTCCGGAATTTCACCAAGATCGACATCATTAAAGTGAACAGACTTCCCGGGTTTCGCTGATCCTAAAGGTACGACCATAACCACAGGAGAAGATTTTGAATTATCTTCAACGACAACGGCATAGTGATTGCCACCATGTTCAGAGCCAGGATTGTACCCTAACTCAATGGCCAGAATAGTCCCTGGATCATACTTAATAGTATCAGTAATAGGCTTAAACGTGCTTTCTTTCGCCAAATAACTTGAATACAGACTTAACCATTCCTTCATTTGTCGTTGCTGCCTGGAATCAAGATGAGTTAATATTGCGTCCTTTAATTCATCTAAAGCCACATCCAAATCAGATTTAGTTTGCCCCATTGTCATCCGGTTACTCCCCTTCAATTTTGCTTGCTCTCCTCATATTCCGCCACACGCCTGTAAAATGTCGGCTTGGACATTCCAATTTTCCGCATAGCTGCTACAGCCGTGATCTTTCCTGATTTCCACTCCCGATAAGCACTTTCGAACTCTGAGCTGATTTCCACTTTAGGGCGTCCAAATCTTATGCCGGCTTCTTTGGCCACCTCGATCCCTTCCGCCTGGCGAGTCCTGTTTTTAAGACGTTCCTGTTCTGCGACATAAGCAAGCATACTTAAAAACTGATCTTCCAATAGCTTTCCGATCGAGCCCATCGTTTTAAATTTCCGACTATCGAACAATGTTTCATTCTCCAGGCATACAATATCCGCTTTTACCTCACGGGTAATGTACTTCCATTCGCTAATGATGCCATCGTAATTCCTGCCAAGCCTGTCCAGCGCGTCTATGTACAATAAGTCTCCTTCCCGCAGCATTAGCCGCATCGCCTGGTATCTTGGACGCTCAAAGTCTTTACCACTCTGCTTATCTATGAAAGTATATCGGTCCGGAACCCCCAATTCACGAAATTTCACGAGCTGACGCTCCGGATTTTGATCTTTTGCCGAAACCCTGCCGTATGCCATTACAACCATACGCCGTGCTGCCTCCTTTAATACGTTTCAATAAGTATACCATGTATTTAGAAACGTTTCAATTACAAAAAATATACTTTTTGATACGATTTTTTTCATGGTTTTTCCAAGTCTCAAAAAGCATGCTTTATGAAACGCCGCCTCTTCCCCCTATAAAAAACGAACTCCCGTCAGGAGTTCGTTCTATTGTTTTTCTTGGCAGCCGCCGACAGCTCACCTTGCAGCTTGGCCACCTCGATCTGCGCGGCCTGAGCTGCAGCGCGATCCGCTTCAGCTGCTTTGGCCACCTCTGCAGACTTCGCACGTTCCCTCTCCAGCTCGTCCACCAGGTTCTCCACCTGATGATTCAATTCCGCCTGCAGCTTCTCTAGCTGTCCTTCCAGGCGGATGATCTTGTTTTCTTGCTCGGCTGCACGCCGCAGCGCCTCCTTGACTTCCTCTTCCGACTTATGGAACTGGGCTTCGTAGTGATCCGCGCGCCGCTTGAAATCCTCCGTCCGTTCCCGCATGTTCTCATGGGATGCGCGATACTCGATTAACTCTCCTGTAGCCGCCTGCAGCTTGTTCCGTGTGTCTTCATGAGCCAGGCGCTCCGTAGTTAGTAACGTTTGTGACTCCTGCAGCTTCTCCTTCAGCTGCTCCCCCTCCAGGAGCAAGCTGTCCGCAAAAGCAACGGCCTCCCGCTGGTCTTCCTCCATTTCCTGCCGCTGCTGCTCCAAGAGCTGCCGATCCGCTTCCAGAGATTCCGTTGCTACTTTCAGCGCAGCGGACCACCATCCGCCGGCAAGATCAAGGACCGACTGCGGCAGCTCGTCCTTCTTCGGCGCTTCTGGCGCCTTATGTGCCTGTTTCCAAGCTCTCAAGTGCTCCGTGATCGTGCTGAAACTCCCTCTACCCAGCTTTTGCCGCACATCTGCTACTTTCGTCGGCAATCCGGCGGCAGACAGTGCGTCCGCCGCTTCAAAAACCTGTTCCTTCGTGATCGCACTCATGGCCATCGCTCCTTCAAGTTTGGTATCCCTATTATAATCCTGTAATATTACATCGTCAATGTAATTTGTAATTTTGTATTACATTGTAATATTACGTTACATTACAAAATTACATTATAAATTACACTTTTCTGCAGTAAAAAAAGAGCGTGCGCCAGATGGCCACACGCTCCGCGTCGGCATTGCCGACTAAAAAAGCCCAAAAAACCGTTTCCGCTTGCCGTGAACCTCCACCCGTGACAGCAGCTCGTCCACCTTCTGATCCGTCCGATCCTGGGCAGCCCGCACTTCACCCAACACCTCGTTAAACTGATCGCCGATCCCCGCCGCCGCCGCCGCAACTTCACTCCGGACACGCTCATCGATGATCTGATCGATTTTTCCGGAAAGCATGACCATCGCCTGAGCCAGCTCATCCAGCTTAGCGTGTAATGTAGCGATCTCCACACTACTATTTGGCATAGCGACCAGGAGCCGCGGATCGCTACTCGAAACCCTGGAATACTCTCTAACCGTGGCATTTATGGCGCTCTCATAGTCAGCTCGGCGACCCAAGAGATCCACCAGCACCCGAAACGCCACAATGTCATGATCCGTATAGGCCCGGTTGCCATGTTCGTCCTTCGTGAAGACATAACCGGCATCCTCCATGCTACGTGCGTACTTATTGAGTGTCGAGCGACCCACATCGAGCATTCTCGCAATCTCTGCGGTCGTATACACAAGATTCAGCGGCGCTTCCTTCACGTTCTATCACCTCACTGGAGTAGAACTTCTACGCACCTGGCTTAAAATCCTTGTTGTGACTGCTGCTTTCGTCGCCTTGATGGGTGGCCGTCGCTTCGCTCCGGTTCCGCACCGCTCATCTCGCCGTGTGGAAAACGAAAACCACGTTTACCACAAGCCTCGATTCGCGTTACGGCTGTGTGAACCACCTACAAAACCACACCACCCCGGCGACTCACCCAGGTCTTGCTTGTGGATACTCAGTATAGAAAAGTAACTATCCACAGGACCACTGAAAAAGGTCGCCGGGCTCCGCCCGCCTTTTTGATTTAAAACATTCTCCCCACGCCCACCCCTGCGTTTGTGGCTCGAATTTTCTGCTTGACAAATGGGTTTTGGCGTGCTGGCGGTAGAGGGGAGGAGGGAGCGAGCCACAGCCCCCCGTATACACGGGAGACTGTTACGAAGTCTGGCGTATATCGGGTTGCCAGTCGCTTCGCCTTTTACCAACATCAGGCGCGCCTAGGTCGTGCTTTATCGCGCATAGTCATATCCTAACTCTGTTGGCCAGCCTGGGCTCTTGAGGCCCACACGGACGGGATTTGGGTCGTTGGAGTCACAACGCCCATCTAGGAAAGATGCAGGGGTGTGCATCTACGTAATATACCCTGTCTCACCCTCTAACGGCACTTGTCACCCTCAGACACGCTCGCACTACGTTTTCCTGCAGCTCTCTTCGAGGGGGTGGGGACGACTTACCCCACAGCGTTTTACGTCGTTTTGGGTGGCATTGAGCGCCCGGTATTTAGTTGAATTTCGATTTCTTCAGCTGATCCTTGGGAATCGTATACTTCCCGACGTACTTAAATGGGCTTGTCCGCCCGGCCTGTGAGCAGGCCGGGCAATGAGGCAGCGGCCTTCCTAACGCCTCTTTTTCAATCCGGATATGGCCGTATAGACACCGGTATTTGTAGGCCCGCTGCTCTGGCTTCGGCGGCTTGGGCTTCTTCTTTCGCTTATAGACAGACGACATGGGAACGCCGCGAGATCCTTTCATTCATTCCACCTCCCCGTTTCTTCCTGGACCGGCTTTTCCGCTTCGTAGCGAAATCCCCTGGATGTGCTAAATGCTTCCGATCATCCTTCACCAGCTGCGTGAAAAAGCCCTGATTGCACTTGCTGCAGAGAACCTTCCGTTCTCCCATTTCTTCATGAACCCGGACGGTATTCGGACAGTTGGAACAACGATAGGTCAGCGCACCATAGACCGTGTTGGCCCTTCTGCGTTCGGCCATCGCAGCTTTGCGATGATCCTTGTACCTTTGGTTCTGATCGGCTTTCTGCTTGGTCGTAGACGCCTGCACGACCGTATTCGTGGATATGCCGGTTGATTGTCTTGGCCCCACGGTTTTCACCCTCTCTCCCTTTTTTGGCAATAGAAAATCAAGCCTCCGACATGTATTTTTTCAAAAAATTCCATTTCGAACGCCTCTTATTCGGTTATTTCTAGCTGTTGTATGTATGATTAACGCCTTGCCCCGTAAGGCTTTGCGCTGAATCCAGTGCAACCAAAAAAGCCCCCCGATCCGCATCATACGGTTCAGGAGGCCTCAACATTTTATATCTTAGACCCTATTGAATCCCTGCAATATTTACAGTACAATGTGAGTACATTGCATTAAAGATTCAATGAAGTAAGAAAGTCATGTTCATGCGCACCTGTTTCGCCGATGGAGGTCGGTCAAACAGCATAGGAGCTGGGGAGCTCCTCGCCGTGAAACTGGCTTTTTTGCTTTGTTGGTCAAATTCTACCACATATCTAGTAACATTTACTAGGATTTCTTTCAAACATGACTGATTACCCCTCCTAAATTCGTTTCTAAGCCCTCTCCAGAACCTTAGCCCTTACTGAACTATGCAGAAGGCCCCTAAGATCGAATACAGGGCCACTCAGGGCTGTCATATGCCGTGTGAAAATCAAACCGCCCGGATTCAATCGGGCGGTTTTTTGCTGTTAATTCCGTTGCCTTACATTTTGGCTGTCTTCAAACATACTGCCAAAGATTCTCACCTTATTGATCGTACAAGCAAACAAGTCGCCGTAGGAGTCTTCAGCTCTCACGAACACTCGGACGGCTACATCCCCGTCGCTCCAGTCCATGTCCGTGAACACTTTGCGGTTACGAATCGTCTCACCCGTGATAAACGTGTGTTCCCTCTCAGGCAGCTCCCAGGTGGCTGTGCCTGTGTTGCCGCCGCTGGTGCGCTCCAGGGTTACCGTCTTGAAGTAATTTCCCTTGCGGTCGTAGAATTTCGCTATGACCTCTCCTGGCTTCGGACCGGAGTACGTGCCGCCGATTTTCTTCGCCGTCCCTTTGAGCCCCTTCGGAACAAGCTTTTCCCAGTTGGTATTATAATTCGTCGTGACCTTCAGCTCGTAGCCGTAGCCTGCGCGTGTGACCTCATTCGGGTTCAGGCCGTTCTTCTTGGCCCACGGGATGATCTCCCAGCTGCCCCGGCTGTCGACATCGCTCTCCTTCGGATTCGCCTTATCTGTCGGTATTCCCTGGCGTGTGTTGACCTCCGTTGTGACGGTCAGATTCTCCCGATACGTCACATCTTCGTATTCCCAAACGGGTCTGGAAATCGGTAATATGCGAACAATGTACGGATAGGTAATCTGCCAGTTTGAAAAAGCCATTGCCGTAGGCTTGCTGTTGCTGCAGGACGTCGTGTCCGAAGTCACGTCGCCGCCAGTAACCATGCAGCCCGTAGACGCCATATTGTTTCCTTCGTTCACATCCGGAACGACTCCATCCGGATCGACGTGAACGGTCATGTTATGCAAGCCGATTTCACGGCCTGTCCACTTCACAGGCCCGACGCTGATTTCCTTGTTCGCCGGCATGTCCTTCTTCACTTCGTAGATCGTATCCTTGCCGGCGCTGATCCGGATCAGAACCTCTTTCTGATCTTCCTCGCTGCGATTGACCACCTTGGCCGTAATGCTTGAGGAATCCCCCTTTTTGATCCGTGAAGGCGAAGCCGTGATCGAAAGTGCGACAAGATCGATTTCCTGCAGCTCCACTTCAAATTCGGCGCTGATCTCATTGTTGCGGTACGCTTCGACTGGAATCTCCGCAGCTCTTGCCTGGTGACTCGGATTGTTTACGAACGCATTCACAGAAATCTTGTATTTGCCTGGCGTACGGCCAACTTCCACCTTGCCCAGGTAGTGATTGTACTCCTGGCCGTTCTTGATGGTATCGGGCAAGCTGCTGAACATCTCCTGGAACGTCTGCTGGTTCGACTCCGGACCGCTGACCTTCACAGTCGCAATATCCGGAATGCCCCGGCCATCGATGTAGTCACCGGCTTTGAAGTCCTCACCGACGTACTTCCACTTCAGCCACAGCTGATTACCTTCGGTCAGCGTCAGCTTTGTTGGGATGTAGTCCATGGCCTTCAGCATCTTCGGAAGGCTCACCGTCTGCACCACCGTGCGGCCGTAGCCGTCATCCATCACGACATCGATCTCGTCGCCGTACGCTTCAGCCAGCTCCGCGTAATCGACCTCCAGCGTGCCGCTCTGGGCTTCTGCTGACGTGTTGATCAGCTTGCCCCCGGTCAGGCTGATGACATTCTTCAGATCCGGAAACGCGCCTTTTGCCGTCGCTACAATCCGGATGTTGCGCTCTGCCACCCCGTAACCCTTGTAGTCCAGCTTCAGCTTGCCGTTGGCCGCTGTCGCTTTCAGCGTCGGCCACGGCGTGACCTCGTACAGCGCCTGGCGTTCGTCCTCGCTGATCTTCTTTGTCTCCGAGAACTTGATACCCATCCGCTGTACAATTCCGGACGTGCGAAGGAACCAGAAGCCGCCCACTTCATAATAAAATTGATGGCCACTTCTAAAGTCTGGATCATCCGCGGATTGAATGAAAGTATTGCGATAATACGCACGCTGCTTGGCTCCTACACTCTGGTTGGCCATAATCGCATCGAACAGATCGCCAAGCGCCGCCTGGCTCTTGAAGACCAAGCCAAAGCCGTTTTCTTTATCGAAATTCGGGTCAGCTGCTTGACGTTTCACATTGAACACGTCATAGTTTCCGATCTTGGTCGTAGCTCCATCAGGGAAACTGAAAATCCCTGTCCATCTGGCCAGCTCCCACGGACGTACAACTGTAGCATCCAGGGCTGGAATATATCCGCTTAGGTCAATATCGCTATGCCCATAATCCCACACCGCATCAGGTAAATGAGGTTTAAGCATCGGTTCTGCAGCTCCTGCAGACGCTGTAAACGAAGAAATGAGAATAACGAGTGCCAGTACAAGGGTTATGAGTCGTTTCATGGGCCGTTACCTCACAAAGATTGAGCTGCAGCAATAACCTCGGTGAGGGTGCCTGCTGTGCTGAACATCTTTCCATTTTTTATAATCGTATGCGTGATAACCACATCATTTTTGACATGAGAAAATTCATTAGACAAAAAATCCCGGTTCACATCGAGCGACAATCCATAATTCTCAATGTGATCTTCCTTCGCATAAATTTTGGAGAAGGTGACTGTCCCAACTCCAGCAGGATACGTATAGGATTTTCCTGGCACGAGCTTGATCGTTTGTTTATTGCCGTTATACGTTGCATAGGTTCCTTCAGGAACGATAAACGTCACTTGGCCGTTCTTATACTTCATGTTGTCCTTGAACAGGGCTTCGCCCAATTCGGTGTACTCTTCCCACTCAAACGGCTTGAACACGGGTTCCGGTTCCTCAGTCTTCGGTGTGTCCGGGTTCGTGGACGCGGATCCCGTCGTGATCGTCACCAGGGCTTTGACTTTGTTCCAGTCCACCTGAGCCCCCAGCGCTTCAGAAACGAAACGTAACGGAACGTAAACACGATTGGTCTTGATCCGAGCCGGCACATCCAGGAGGATTCGCTCCGATCCGCGCGTAACGATCGCACTGTCTACCTTCAGCGAAAGACTTGTTTCGCCTTGTTTAATCACGACCGTGCGATTCTTGTAATCTACCTTGGCTCCCAGCGCTTCAGATACGAAGCGTACAGGAATCAAGACCCGGCCCTCTTCCATTACCGGCTTTCCATCCGGAAACACCACATTCGCCCCGTTTACCTTCACAACAACCGCCTTTTCTGCAGCAGCTGCCACTCCGGACGCTACACCAAAGGCCAGTACAACACTTAACAGCATTAACATATACTTTTTCATTGGTTTATCCCCCTAGATTCTTGAAACTTCTCAAAGTCCCTTGTTTGGCTTAATCAGATTAACATCTTAACTCCCAGAATTTCACTACTTGTATTCCTTTTTGTACGGCGTGATCTTCGTGACGCTCAGTGGTTGACTGTCCAGACCGACCAATCGGCCCGAGACCATAATCACATCACATGTGAATTTGGCAACGACTCGCGGCGAACCGTCGGGACTATATTGCAACGAAACTTCCAGTCTCCCATTTTTGTACACATCGCTACTCATGTTCGCGTTTAGCTTCATATTTTCTCGAAAAACCGATCGGACACCGTTGTACAGATCACCTTCAATCAGTCTGAGTTTGCCATCCTGGTAATCCTTCCGATCGGTTCCAAGTGTAATACCCGAATCGATCGCCTTATCCAGTCCGCGCTTCACGGACTCGTTGGCTTTCACGTAAAGTCCAAGATCGAAGCTCACCATAAGAAGAATGATGGCGACGTACACGACGAGCATTATTTTAATAGGACCCATTCAGTTCTCCCCTTTTACGGAAACACTTCCCTCCACCTGAAGCACTTCATAAGAGTGTTCATGATACGTAATCTCAGAAACCTTCTCCAGCTCCATGCTGACGACATCCTTGAGGTTCTGGAGCATTTCCTCTTTCGTCCCCCCGACCGCTGAAAGACGCAGCGCCGGGATGTATCCTGCGTAATTCTGAGCTGCAAAATCGTGTTCGATTAACACCATGAATTTCATCTGTTTCATCTTTTAATCACTCCTGACATAGTTATATAGTTGTATAGCTGACTATATGGCTATATAATAGTATCAACTACATAGCTTTGTCAAATGCTCTTTTTTTGCTATACTGACGCTCAGAGGTGATCTATAGTGGCTCGAATATCAATCAATACAACGCTGGAACAAGAACTTTACAATCAAATCAAATTCCTGGCTCTTAGGCTCTCTGTTGAGCGCAACGAGAAGGTTAACGCTAACGATCTCATTGAAGAAGGAATGCGGTATGTGCTTGAAAAGTACGAGGGCTCGAAGAGCTAAGCAGCTGCTTAGCTTTTTTGCTTTCCGCCCTCGTAAATCTTGATTACATCGATCCGCTCATGGCCAACCTCACGGCTGACCTTCAGCGCCGCCACATCACGGCTGTAGCCCTTGGCCAGCTCCTGATCCATTCGTTCCTGCACGTAGCTGTAACGCAGGCCGTGGAACGTCAGCTCCCTTGCCGATCCGTCCCGTTTGTCTACTCGATTAGCCAATCCTTCCCCGGTAATTACCTTATCCCGATGATTCTGTACGAATTTCTGCATACGGTTCACGACCTTGTGCGTCTTCTCGCCTTGGCCGATGAACAACCGCCTGCCGCGATCCGTGTGCTTCAGCCTGCGTTCGAATATGGCCCTTCCTTCAGCACTGAGAGCCACTTCCCGGTGCTTCCCGTTCTTCGCCTCCCCCTTGACCTGATACACGCCTGTACGCAGCGCATATTCAGCCTGGGCGCGGCTTACAGCCGCCGCTTCAGTGACGCGCAGCCCCATTGTGCGCGCCAGCTTCAGACAGTCCGCAATGTCCTGCTGCTTCAGCTCCTCCGCGATCCGCAGCATCTCCTTGTACTCGCTGTCCGTCCAGGAACGATCCCCGTTAACCTGTGTCGTCTTTTCCAGCTTCACGCCAAACTGTTCCTGCAGCTGCTTATTGTCGGACAGGCTGTACCGTGGCTTTTGAACCTGATCGTGCAGATAACGCAGCGCGGTCAGATCGTTTTTGATGGTCTTGGCCCCTATACCGGCTTTCTGGCGTTCCTGAATGAACGCAGCCAGGTGCTTGTCATGCAGATTCCGGATGTTCTGCAGTTTAAAATTTTCCGAGCAGAACCGGACGAACATCAGGCAACTGTCCTTGTACCTCGCCCTGGTTCCGAAGCTCCCCTGCCTGGTATGCTTAAAGATTTTCTCTACCTGAACTTCTACTGTCGTTTCCCCCATCGTTGCCTCCTACCTTGTTATCAATTAACTAGATGCTAGTGCCTCAGCAGCGTAAACAGTTTTGGCTCCAGTAGATCAATAAGTTCCCCCTGCAGCTCGTCATCTTCGATGGCTTCGGACATAAGAAACGTTAAATCATTGGCCACCCGGTCTTTTAGCTTCCGGATGTTCTCCTTTTTCTTTTCTGCATTCCGGAGTACGCGCGGCTCATAATCGTCCAACTCTTCTACAAGTTTCTGGATCTCTTTCGACGACATAACCCCTCGCATCTCGTATGCGGCCAGGAACTTCTTTTGCTGCAGCTGGCTGAGTCCTGCCACCTTATACGCCGCTTGCTGACCGATTCTGCCGGCGGATACCTCCCTTTGGAGCTTCGGAAGCAGGTACAGAAGCTTTATCAGCCGTTTCACGGCGTATTCTTCCTCAGACAGCTTGCCTGCCTCTCCGAAGCCATAAGGAGCGTTCCAGCCCTTGCTGCGGCCAAACTCATACAGCACCTGAACCCTGCGGGCTTTCTTCATTAGGTCCGTTTCCTTCTTGCCCCGGCCTGCCTCATTCGATGCGACAAGTAAATAAAGTGCCTCTGTCGGATCGCAACACACTTCACGCACCGGCACTTCTGGCAATCCCAGAGACATGGCCAGACTCCTTCGATGATGGCCGCTGATAATCGTTCCGTCCGTCCGGATCAGCAACGCCTCCTGGATTCCCGTCTTCGCTATGCTGTCTTCCAGGGCAGCCAACTCCGCAGCCGTCAGCGGCGAATTGTACAGCTCATGCTGCGGGTGCTTTTTTAGCGTCAGCACGCTGCGATGAATCACTTTGTCGCTAATCTCAATCATTCCTATACCCCTCCCCTATATGGACCTGTGAAGACCGAGGAACTTGTTTCCGAGTGTCTGAACAGGTTCAGCGCGCAGCGCTTATAGCGACCCCGTAGCTGCCAGAAAGGCAGACTCTGCCCATTGGCAAAGTCGCTCCTTCCTCGTCTAGTCCTCGCTAGCGAGGACTAGACAAACCGGGCGCAATCCTTGGTGGCTCTAAAGTTCGTGGTGTGCGCTGCGTCGCTTTCTCTGTGCCATATCACC
>NZ_JBHHMI010000049.1:0-12217 GCF_042136365.1 Paenibacillus enshidis
ACTTCATCGCGATCAATGCCTCCATGCAGGCCTGCTCGTTGTGATAACGACGGCTAAAGGGTTGAAGTTCCGTTTCCACTTGGACTTCCATGTCTGCTCGCCTCCGAATCCATAATCCGCGAACATAAGTTCTTTTTTTCATTATACCAAACATGTGTTCCCGTTTCAAGCCGAACATTCCACTTGAGCTGCCTCTTTTTTTCTTTTCTCTTTTCTCGTTTCTCTTTATTCCTTCCCCTAGGCCCCCCAACCCCCAACCCCCGCATTCTGATCAAAAGGGATAATGGTGCAAGGCTGTATGGAGAAGCACCAAGCACCAAGCACCGGGCACCAGGCAACAGACACCACGCCCTATAGACATCGATCTCACTCGGGCCACTAGACTCTGAGGGGGGCGAATCCCCTTCTTGCAAGAAAGCTGGCAAAAAGCTGTCTGCTTTGATTCAGCGTCAATCCCAGCAGCAGATCTCCGTTTTGCCCCGTTATATCAGGGCCTGTTTGCCGATTTCATGCTGCGAAAGTTGAGTTATTAAGGCAGATTACTGTAAACCCAGAAGAATACGTTCTTTTGGATTGGGTGATTTCTCGTTCAATCTTTAAAGCTAAAGAAACAGGGGTTATGTTGAAGATGAGTTAGGTAAACGAGCAGTTGCTCAAATACTTAGAAATGCAATAAGGATGTATGTAGAGAATATGCCCGGAGCGTCTCGCAACATGTAACAGTAGCAGCCCGGGCCAATTTTTACATGCTGCTGAAAAATAAAATTTCTTTGCCCCTTTGAATTGAATTATGGTAGCATAAGAACACTTATTAAAGCGCTATCATATGAACTTGTGATATGGATCACCAGGAATTTCCTTAATGTTGGGGAGTGAGAGCATGGAGCAGATGTGCCGGATTTTGATCGTGGATGATGAAACGCTTGTCCGTCAGGGGATCAAGCATTATTTGAGCTGGGAGCAGTACGGATTCGAGATCATCGGGGAGGCCTCCAACGGCCGCGAGGCCCTGGAGCTGATTGAAACGGTGCAGCCGCACATTGTTATTACTGATATTGTCATGCCCTTGATGGACGGCGAAGAGTTCACCAGAGTGGTGAAAAGCCGTTATCCGCATATTGAAATCATTGTGCTCAGCAGCTACGGCGAGTTCGAGTATGTCCGCTCGACCTTCCAAAGCGGGGTGGCCGATTATATACTAAAACCGAAGCTGGAGACAGAGGAGCTGTTGCGGGTGCTGCAAAAGACCGCCCGCCGCATTCCGTCCCTCCAATACAGCGGCGGCAGCGGCGAGCATACCGTCACGGTGGAGTCCGTGATCGGGAAGCTGGTTGCGTCCTATGACTTTGAATTTGACCCGGATATTCCACAGCGTCATTTTCCCTATAGCGGTTTTTGCCTGCTTGGTGCGGACCGGGGCCGTTTGTCTCCCAAAGACGGGGCCGGGTTATCCGATCCCGGACAGCAGTTTGCCGACTCGCTGCGGGCGTCCATGGAGCATATTGTAATCATGCCCGTACCGGCAGACAGCCATTTGTCGGTTTTATTGATCAATGTGGAGCAGGCGGACTATGCACATCTGCTGGCGAAAGCAGAAAGTCTGGCACAGTCGTCGGCCACAGGCCAACCAGGCTCCGGATGGGTGGTCAGCCGTTGGTTCAGCGAGTTCAGCGAATTGGGAAGCATATTCAGGGACAGGCTGATGAAGCTGCTGGACAGCAGGTTTTATGTTCCGGAGGCACCGCTCTTAACGGAGGATTCCTTGCCGCAGCAGGCTTCGCACACCGCTGTGTTTGACCTGAAGCGTTTTGCCGAAGAAATGAAACGGGAGCATTTTGAAGCGGCCTTCCAGTCCCTGCGGCATCATGTTGCCGGGATGGCGCAGGATTACAGCAGCCCCGCTTCCGAATTCAGGTCCTTTCTGGGGAACATTGTTTTCAATATTACGATTCTGCTCGGCGGCTCCGGATATGATGTCAAGGAGCTGGACAAAGCGAAGTTTGCCTACTTTCAGGCTATCGAAGAGGCGGGCAATGTGCATGAAGCCACCGCCAGGCTGGAGGATTTCCTGCAGGAAGCGGACATATTGATTTCCTTGAAACGGCAGCAGGCGGGTGACGATAGCATGAAAATGCTCCTTGATTACATCAATGACCATTACAGCGAACCGCTCAGTCTGACCGCGCTGGCCAAGCATTTTCATTTCAACCCGTCTTATTTATCGACCTATTTTGCCGCGCACAACCAGGAAGGGTTCAGCGAATATCTGAATAAAGTCCGTATCGATCAGGCGGCAGAGCTGCTGCGTTCCAGCACGGCTCCGATTTCGGAGATCAGCAGCATGGTCGGGTACTCGGATCACAGCTATTTTACCAAGGTATTCAAGAAGCTGACAGGCATCTCGCCCAGCCAATATCGAAGAAAGCACTAACAGGGAAAAGGGAAGAACGTATGAAAAAATATTTAGACCGCATGAAGCAGGGCGGGCTGTTCTTTAACATATTCATCGTCATGATCATCAGCATTACGGCGGTATGCGTGTTCACCTCGCTGGTGACGCTCCGCATGTCGGAGCGTCTGTTCGTCGAGACCTTCAGCATTACGAATTCGAAGGTGCTGAACCAGATAAAAACGAGCTTTGAGTCCTTCAATGATTCTATCGTCAACGCCTCCAGCTATGCGTCCCAAAGTCTGACGGTGAAGAGCTTCCTGACCGCCGGCAGCGCCGATTCTGTCACGACGGCCAAGACTTATTTCAACATGGGCCAGCAGATGAAGCAGATCAAATCCAGCGTGGACGCTTATGATGTAGGTATTACCATTGCAGGCGTGAACGGCAGAAGCTATTCTGCCGGCCAGATGAATTGGTCCGTGGCGGGGGAAGACCTGGCAGGCCACCACATTACGGTCAATACCATTGCCGAGCCGAAGCGGCTCATGTATCAGTATGACCGTGAACGTGCGGACGGGGCGGCGCAGGACGAACATTTTATCATCGCCTCCAAAGCCCTTGTCGAACGTACCAGCGGAACACTGTACGGCACTTTGTATGTCTCCATCCGCGAACAGGAATTCAAACAGTTCTATTCCAATTTTACCAGCACAGGCAATGATGTCGTCATTCTGGACAATGCTGGCCGCATCGTTTCCAGCAACCGCGCAGAATGGATCGGACAGAGCTCGCCCGAGCTGCTCAGCGATGCGGTGGATATCGCCACTCAGCAACTTTCCTACAAAAATGCGGAAGTGATGGGCAAGGACCATATTCTGCTCGCCAATTACATCCCTGCCTACGATTTCTATCTCGTCAATCTGATTGACCGCAAGTATGCCGTAGGCCAGATTATCAACGTCAAGTCGGTCGTGCTGATCTGTCTGGCGATTATTTCGCTTTCCCTGCTGATCGTATTCCTGATTTCCAGAAGGATGACGGATTCTCTGTCCCGTCTTGTCAAGCAGATGGCGAATATTACGGAGAAAAATTTCGATAATTACATCGACATTGGCGGCAGCTACGAGACGCGCGAGCTGGGCAAGGCTTTTAACTACATGCTCTACGAGCTGAACGATTATATCGCCAAGCTGCTGTATACCCAGAAGGAACAGCGGAATGCCGAGCTGGCGGCGCTGCAGCGGCAGATTAATCCGCATTTTCTGTACAATACGCTGGCCTCCATCAAATTTCTGGTGCAGCAGGGCAGCAAGGAGAAGGCCGCCGAGACCATCAATGCGCTCATCTCTCTGCTGCAGAATACGATTAGCAACGTCAATGAAACGGTCACCATCGAGCAGGAGCTGGCCAATATGCAAAATTACGTGTTTATTAACCATGTCCGCTATGGAGACCGGATCAAGGTCAATACATTCGCATCACCCGACTGCATGCACTATCATGTGCCGAAGCTGATCATCCAGCCTTTTATTGAGAATGCGTTCTTCCATGCCTTTAATCAGAAAAACGAAGGCATGATCTACATTCTGGTGTCCCGCACAGAGGATATGCTCATTTGCGAGGTTGCGGATAACGGCGATGGCATGGACGGCTTGTCCGGCCAGGGTACGCTGCCCAATCCGAAGAGCAAGCGCCAGCTTTTTACCGGCATCGGCATTCAGAATGTGCATAACCGCGTTACCCTGCTGTACGGCGAGGATTACGGGGTAAGCATCACAAGCGCCAAAGGCGAGGGCACGAGGGTGAGAATTACGCTGCCCCTGATTGAACGAGCATAAAGCAACAACCATTTATATGGGAGGTTATGGATTTGAAGCTGGCATTAATCGGTGCAGGACAAAGAGGCATGATCTATTCAAGACATGCATATCAAAGTGCGGAAATTGTGGCGGTGGTTGAGCCGGATGATAGCAGAAGAAAGGCGGCAGCGGATGAGTTTCAGATTCCGCTGGATAAACAATTCGCATCTGTGGATGAATTTTATGGATTGGGGAAAATTTGCGATGCCATCATCATCTCTTCCATGGATCGAGATCATTATGCGCAAACGATGGAAGCGCTGGAGCTTGGCTATGATATTTTGCTGGAAAAACCCATTTCACCAAGTCCTGAAGAATGTTTGAGAATCAACGAAAAGGCCAATAAGAAAGGCCGCAAGGTGATTGTATGCCATGTGCTCAGGTATACGAATTTCTTTGCAGAGATGAAGAGCATCATTGACAGCCAGGAGCTTGGTAAAATCATCACCATTCAGCATAACGAGAATATCGGCAATTTCCATATGGCTCATTCCTTTGTAAGAGGTAATTGGAGGAGAAGCGATCTGACCAGTCCGATCATCATGCAGAAGTCCTGTCATGACATGGATATTTTATCCTGGCTTGTGGACAGCGATGCCAAACGAATCTCTTCGTATGGCAGCCTCACTTATTTTACAGAGGAGAATGCGCCGGCCGGCAGCGCTGAGCGATGCCTGGACTGCAAGGTCGCTGCGGAATGCCGGTTCGATGCAAGAAAAGCCTATTTGCCTGTGCGGGGGCAATGGCCGGCTACAGTCGTTGCGGCGGATCAGACGGAAGAAGGATTGCTGCAGGCGCTGCAGACGAGTCCTTACGGACACTGCGTGTACCGGATGGACAATGATGTGTGTGATCATCAGGTGACCCTTATCGAGTTTAAGAACGGGGTTACGGCTACGTTTAACCTAAGCGGATTTACCAATAAAATGTGCCGCACGATCAAAATCATGTGTGAGCATGGAGAAATCCGGGGGGATGACAGCTTGAATGTCATTGAAGTCACCCGCTTCAACTCCAACATGGTTGAGGCCACTCAGCAAACGGTCATTCGGCCGACTGCCATGAGCGGCGGACATCTTGGCGGCGATACAGGCCTGATGAACGATTTTTTGCAAAATTTGAACAATCCCGGCTTCAGCAGCAGATCCTCCATTGACAGGTCTGTCGAAAGTCACATGATGGCCTATGCGGCTGAAGAGGCAAGAGTAACTGGTAGCGTGATTGATCTGGATCAGCTCAAGGCGAAGCTGCAGCAAAGCGAAGATCGCCAATAAAAATGCCAGAAACAAAAAAAAGTACAATTTGAAAGCGTTATCTAATGAAAGGACATAATAATAAAACAAATCTAGGCAAAGATATTTATAGCTGGCGCAAAAGCGTGAGTGATAAGATATTCATGCTGAAGGGAAACGCTTTCAGTAAAGGGTTTCAAGAAACCCGAATTCTAAAAAGAAACAGGGGTTGAACACATGAAGAAAATGATTTTGCTCTTGTTGGCATGCGTGCTCGTGTTGTCCGCTTGTTCAAGCGGCGGGGGTGCAAAGGAAGGGGCGGCCTCGGATCCCAATAAAAAAGAGATCACGATCTGGGCCTGGGACCCTAACTTTAATATCGCCGCACTGAATATTGCCAAGGAGTTGTATGTGGCCAAGCATCCGGATGTGACCATCAACATCGTGGAATACGCACAGAATGATATCGTGCAAAAGCTGAACACAGGCTTGAACTCCGGTACGACAAAAGGTCTGCCGAATATCGTGCTGATCGAGGATTACCGGGCGCAGAACTTCCTGCAGGCATATCCGGATGCTTTCCATGACATGACAAACACGATTGATCCTGCAGCCTTCGCTGATTACAAAATCGGACCGACCAGCGCGAACGGCAAGCAGTACGGCGTTCCGTTCGATTCCGGCGTTACCGGATTGTATGTCAGAACAGACTACCTGGAGCAAGCTGGCTATAAGGCCGAAGATCTGACGAACATTACATGGGATCGTTATATTGAGATCGGTAAGGATGTCAAAGCAAAAACCGGCAAGGACTTCCTGTCACAGGACCCGAATGACCTTGGGTTGATCCGCATGATGCTGCAGTCCGCAGGCTCATGGTACCTGAAAGAAGACGGAAAGACGCCTGACCTGGCGGGCAACCCGGCGATGAAAGAAGCGCTGGAGACTTACAAAAAGCTTATGGATGCCAACATTGTGACTATGACCTCCGACTGGAGTCAATTCCTGGCCGCCTTTAACAGCGGTAATGTGGCAACTGTTCCGACAGGCAACTGGATTACGCCTTCCATCAAGGCGGAAGCTTCCCAATCCGGCAAATGGGCTGTTGTACCGTTTCCAAAAATGGCCGGCAACAATTCTGTGAACGCCTCTAACCTCGGCGGCAGCTCGTGGTATGTCATGAACATGGATGGCCAGGATACGGCAGCAGACTTCCTGAAGCAAACCTTCGGTTCAGACACCCAGTTGTATCAGCAAATGATTACCAAAATCGGCGCCATCGGCTCACTGAAAGCAGCAGCCAGCGGACCGGCTTACGAAGAAGGACAGGAATTCTTCAACGGACAAAAAATCTATGCTGACTTCGCAAAATGGTCGGAACAAATTCCGACAGTGAACTATGGTCTGCATACGTATGCCATCGAGGATATTCTGGCTGTTGAAGTTCAGAATTACATGAATGGCAAGGATGTTGACTCCGTCATCAATGATGCTCAGACTCAGGCGGAAGCGCAGTTGAAATAACACAGCACATGCTGTGTCCAGAGCCATAGACAGATAGCAGGCGCGCGACCCCTTGACGAATGCTGGGCAAGGAATCGCGTGCCTGTTTAAATAAGGAGTGAGTTATATGAGAGAAGCCAAACCGGGTCTCGCCGGACCTGCCAAATCATCACATAGAGGAGCCAACAAGCCCGGCTTGTCCGGAAGGGTAAAAGCGGGTCTGACCGGCTGGCTGTTCATCGCCGCCGCGGTCATTATGATCTTTGCTTTTTATTTTTATCCCATGCTGCGGGCCCTGATTCTGTCCTTCCAGACCGGAACGGGAACCAACCTTACCTTTACCGGAATTGACAACTATGCGCGGTTGTTTACGGATTCCATGTTTCTGACCGCCGTCAAGAATACGTTTATTTATCTTATTTTCCAGGTCCCGCTGATGGTGATTCTGGCGTTGTTCATTTCCGTGCTGCTGAATGATAAAAATCTGAAATTCAAAGGATTGTTCCGCACGGCGATCTTCCTGCCCACTATTACATCGCTCGTTGCTTACTCCGTCGTATTTAAATATCTGTTCTCCGGGGACGGGCTGGTGAACTCTTTCCTGCTGAATTTGCATATCATCAGTGCGCCGATTCAGTGGATTACCGATCCGTTCTGGGCCAAGGTGACGATCATTATCGCGATTACGTGGCGCTGGACGGGCTACAACATGATTTTTTACCTGTCAGGTCTGCAAAATATCGATTCATCGATTTACGAGGCGGCCCGGATTGACGGAGCATCGGCGGTACGGCAGTTTTTCAGCATCACCGTTCCGCTGCTGAAGCCGATTATTCTGTTTACGTCCATTACATCGACGATTGGGACATTGCAGCTCTTCGACGAGGTTGTGAATATTACGAAAGGCGGTCCGGGTAATGCCACGACGACCATCTCGCATTACATTTATAACCTGTCCTTCAAATATTCGGCCGACTTCGGTTATGCGGCAACGGTGTCTTATTCGATCGTGATTATGATCATTATCTTGTCATTCCTTCAGTTTAAAGCGGCAGGTGAGCGAAATGGGTAAAGCCAAGACGATTTTCACATATATTTTTCTGAGTGTGGCGGCATTTGTGTCCATCTTTCCTTTTCTGTGGATGCTGGTCAGCTCTACGAATGCTTCGGTAGATGTTACGCGTGGCAAGCTGTCCCCGGGCTCTTTCCTGGGTGAGAACATAAGCAAACTCTTGCAGCAGGTGGATATCATGACGGCGCTGGGCAATTCGGCGAAAATTTCCATCACAACCACTATACTGGCGCTGCTTATTTCCTCCCTGGCCGGTTATGGCTTTGAGGTGTACAGAAGCCGGGCGAAGGACGTCGTCTTCAACATCCTGCTGCTGTCCATGATGATTCCTTTTGCGGCACTCATGGTTCCGCTCTATCGGATGTTCGGGTCGATTACGAATTTCGTTCCTGCGCTGGGCATCGATACGATGGCGGCAGTGGTGATTCCAACGTTTGCAACGGCGTTCCTGATTTTCTTCTTCCGACAAAGCTCCAAAATGTTCCCCAAGGATCTGCTGGAAGCGGGCCGGATGGACGGCTTGTCCGAACTGGGTCTGTTCTTCCGGGTGTATGTGCCGACAATGAGGACGACTTATGCCGCCGCCGCGATCATTACGTTCATGTCGAGCTGGAACAACTACCTGTGGCCGCTGATCGTGCTGCAGACTCCCGAGAATCAGACGATTCCGCTGCTCATTTCCAATCTGGGCTCAAGCTATTCGCCGGATTACGGGGTCATTATGACCGCGATCGTCATCTCAACTCTGCCTACAGCAATTGTATTCTTTGTGATGCAGAAGCATTTTGTAGCAGGTATGGTGGGTTCCGTTAAATAAACTTTTTGCGTGGGAGTGGATTTTTTTGGTGGGAGCAAAGACTTCAAGAGTCAATGAATGGAGCCAGGAGTGGCTGTCGGATGTGAGCGTGTTCGCGGTCAACCGGCTGCCTGCTTATTCGGACCACAAATACTATAAAACGGTGCAGGAAGCGGAAGCGCAGGGTCCCATGGCTATGCGCCACAGCCTGAACGGCACGTGGAAGTTCAACTATGCCACAAGTCCCGCCAGCCGCCCGCAGTCGTTCTATCTGGAGGATTTCAACGTGAGCGGCTGGGGCAACATTACCGTACCTGGCCATATCCAGACCCAAGGTTATGGGCAAATGCAGTACGTGAACACGATGTATCCGTGGGACGGGCATCACGAGCTGCGGCCGCCGCAGCTTCCGGAGGGAGACAATCCGGTGGGCAGCTATGTGACCAGCTTTCGGCTGCCGGATTCCATGAAGGACCGGCCTGTATTCATCTCCTTTCAGGGCGTGGAAACGGCGTTTTATGTGTGGCTAAACGGGCATTTTGTCGGTTATGGTGAAGACAGCTTTACTCCCTCGGACTTTGAGCTGACGCCTTTTCTGCAGGAGGGGGAGAACCGGCTGGCGGTGGAGGTGTATCAGAGAAGCACGGGCGCGTGGCTGGAGGATCAGGATTTCTGGCGGTTTTCCGGTATTTTCAGAGATGTGTATCTGTACACCATTCCTGAAATCCATGTGCGTGATGTCAAGGTGCAGGCCGGGCTGGATGATTCCTATAAGAATGGCACGTTGCAGTTAGACCTGAAGCTGGAGAAAGATGTGCCTGCTCGGGTGCGGGTAGACGTCAAGGATGCGGACCATCAGGTTGTTGCTTCATTGGAGGGGGCTTTCTCGGATGGAAAGCTGTCTCTGTCCGGAACCATTGAGCAGGTCAGCCCATGGAGCGCGGAGCAACCATATCTGTATACCTTGTACATCCACATCTATAACGAGGCCGGGGAACTGGTTGAAGTCATTCCGCAGAAGGCAGGCTTCCGCCGCTTCGAAATGATCCATAAGGTGATGTGCCTGAACGGCAAACGCATCGTTTTCAAAGGTGTGAACCGCCATGAATTCAACTGCCGCACAGGGCGGGCGATTACGAGGGAAGATATGCTGTGGGACATCCGCGCCTTGAAGCAGAACAACATGAATGCCGTCCGCACCTCCCATTATCCGAACCAGACGTTGTGGTATGAGCTGTGTGACGAGTACGGCATTTATGTCATTGATGAGATGAACCTGGAGACACATGGGTCGTGGCAGAAGCTGGGGGCGGTCGAGCCGTCCTGGAATATTCCGGGCAATCTGCCAGAGTGGCAGGATATTGTCATGGATCGGGCAGTATCGATGCTGGAGCGGGATAAAAATCACCCTTCCATTCTCATCTGGTCCTGCGGTAATGAATCCTATGCGGGCGAAGTGATACTGAATGTCGCCAACTATTTCAGAGCGGCGGACCCTGGCAGACTGGTTCATTATGAAGGTGTCTTCCACAACCGGGATTACAATGATACAAGCGATATGGAAAGCCGCATGTATGCCAAGGTGGCCGATATTGAACAATACCTGAACGACAATCCGCAGAAGCCATATATCAGCTGCGAGTATATGCACGCGATGGGCAACTCGGTGGGTGGCATGCACAAGTATACCGAGCTTGAGCATAAATATGAGATGTATCAGGGCGGCTTCATCTGGGATTATATTGATCAGGCTGTCATGAAAAAGAACCGCTATGGCCAGGAGTATCTTGCCTTTGGCGGCGATTTCGACGACCGGGCGACGGATTATAACTTCTGTACGGACGGCATTGTCTACGCGGACCGGAAGTTGTCGCCGAAGATGCAGGAGGTCAAATTCCTGTATCAGAACATCAAGCTATTCCCTGAACGCAGTGGAGTGACCGTGAATAATGAAAACCTGTTCGCGGGAACGAAAGACTATGATCTCGTGTACAGCCTGCTCCATGAAGGGCGGGAGATCTATCGCGGCATTCTGCAGCCTGAGGTGGCTGCGGGAAGCGAGGCATTCATCGCGTATGAGCTGCCGGATGTGGCCGCCGCTCCGGGCGAATATGTGATTCATGCTTCGCTCGTACTGCGCGAGCCTGCGCTGTGGGCCCCGGCTGGCCATGAAGTGGCCTTCGGCCAGCATGTTTTCCAGGTGGAGGATGCGGTTTCTCCACAGCTGCCTGCGGGTGAGCTGAAGGTTGTCCAGGGAGATGTGAACATCGGCGTGCATGGCAACAACTTCTCGGTGATGTTCTCGAAGGGAGCCGGCAGCCTGACTTCGCTGCGTTACTCCGGCCGGGAGATGATCGCCATGCCGCCGGCGCCGCTGTTCTGGCGGGCCACGACGGACAATGACAAAGGTATGGCATTGGGCTACGAAGCGGGAGCCTGGTTTGCGGCAAGTCTGGCGCGCAAATGTACGAGTGTTGCCATTACGGAAGATCAAGGCTGCGTAACGGTTACCTTCCACTACAGCCTTAGTGTGCATGCAAGTGTGGGAGTGGCCACGGCTTATACGGTGTATGCGGATGGAAGCGTGCGGGTGAAGAACATGTATGAGGGCACATCCGGGCTGCCGGATCTGCCGATTTTCGCCCTGTCGTTCAAGGTTCCGGCGGATTATCGCCATCTGGACTGGTATGCGCTGGGGCCGGAGGAGAACTACGCTGACCGTGCTTTCGGCGCAAGGCTGACGACCTTCAGCAACGAGGCGGCGGACAACGTGTCCGGTTATGTGGTTCCGCAGGCGTCCGGCAACCGTACCGGGGTCCGGCGTGTGGACATCACGGACGACCTGCAGCGAGGCATCCGCATTACAGCGCCAGCATCGGCACCGGTTGAGGCCAATATCTCGCCGTATACCGCATTCGAGCTGGAAAGCGCCTATCATCTGTATGAGCTGCCTGAGGTTCACTATACCGTAATTACGGTGGCGGGCAAGCAAATGGGCGTGGGCGGAGACGACAGCTGGGGAGCTCCGGTTCATGAGGAGTACCGCATCAAGGCGGATCAGTCCCTGGCATTTGAATTTACGATTCAGCCGTTGTGAAACGGCCAAGCTTCGAGAGATGTATGCGTCGATAGACGTTCTTCTTAACCGTATGATTTATACTTGAACAGGCCTGACGAATGGCACATCCTGGGTTCGGCCGGTTCTCCTATGGGGGACCGACCGAACCCAGGATGTGTTTTTAACTCAATAGTAGCCAGAGTGAGGTGGGTGTCTATAAGGTGGTGCCTGGTGCCCGGTGCTTGGTGCTTGGTGCCTCTCCATACAGCCTTGCACGATTATCCCTTTTGATCAGAATGCGGGGG